>JANQJN010000130.1 GCA_028281625.1 Emcibacteraceae bacterium
ATCAACCAACTGAAAAGCAATAAAGCCAATTGGTGGGCCCGTTTTCTCTAAAGAATAATGTTTGAATAATGAGAACTCAGCCAGTAAGCTACTTTCATAATAAAAATAGGGGAGTATCTTGACCGAACATCGAGTTCCAGAAGTCTGGCATGCCTGGCTAACTTTTTTAGGTATGCTTACCATGATTGTTGTTGGGGTTGTTGCTTATCGGATCAGTATCCAAGTGTTGCTGATGCTGAGCATTATTTGGGTTTCCTTAAACTCCCTTTATTTAGGTTATAGCTTCGTTGAACTTAAGGACATCATGTCCAAAGGGATAGCTGATGCCCTGGGTGCGGTTTATATTTTTATATTGATTGGGATAGTAGTCGCAAGCTTTCTTGAAAGTGGCACCATTACAGGGATTGTGTATTACGGACTTGATTTAGTGCATCCGGCCGTTTTCTTACCCGTGGGACTTGTATTATGTGCTTTTATGTCTGTGTGTGTGGGAACTATGGTTGGAACAGTTGCCACCATTGGTGTAATTTTGATCGGCATTGGCGCTGCCATGGGCGTACCACTTCCGATTGTTGCTGGTATGGTGATCGCGGGTGCAAGTTTTGGTGATAAAATGTCACCGGTAAGTGATACCACCAACATGGCGGCAATCGCGACGGGCACAGATCTTTATACCCATATCAAGGCGATGCTATATACCACCATTCCCACGTTTATACTCTGTCTCGTGCTTTTTAGCGTCATAGGCATGAGCTACGCCGATCAAGCCCTTGATACGGACGGCATCGTTGCTTTCAAAGCTGCGATTGATGAAAATTTCACAGTCAGTATTTGGGGGTTTGTGCCGCTCGTAGTGCTGTTTGGCCTTAGTTTTCGGCGCGTTCCTGCCGAACCATCAATGATATCGGCTTCCGTGGTTGCGATCATTATTGCCATGGTGCAGCAAGGTCAGGATTTTCTTTCGATCCTTGGTAGTCTGCAAAACGGGCTGGATGTGGCAACGGGCAATGAAGATTTGGACCGCTTGATGAATCGTGGCGGTATCCTCAATATGATGGGGGTATTGGCGATCGCTCTGTTTTCCATGGCACTCGGTGGGCTACTTACCAAAGTGGGATATGTGAAATCCATGCTGGAGGGAATTCTCAATCACATAAGAAACGTGGTTCAATTGCTTGCGGCGACCATGGTCACCGGTGTGCTTGCCAGCATTGCGACAGGGCAGTCCTATATATCCATTGTGCTCACAGCGCAGCTCTTTAACGAAAAATTCGCGCAGATGGGCCTTAAGCGGCGCATGCTTTCCAGAACCATCGAGGAAAGCACAACACTAATTACCCCACTCATGCCATGGTCACTTGGCGGCGCTTTTTATAGTGGTGTGATGGGTGTTGCTGTGTTCGATTACGCGCCGTGGGCGTTTCTAAATTATCTAAACTTGTTTGTCGGTCTTGCCATGGCAGCGATGGGCATGGCCATATTCAGGAAAAATGAACCGCAACAGGAGGGGAGAAATGCATAAATTTGTGATGGGAATATGTTTTTCCAGTTTGATTCTACTGTCATCTTGCAGTGATCAAGTAGCAGTAGAAGAGCAGGGAGTTGAAACAACCGATCCCGCGTCCACTGTACCACTCGGTGCAAACGGTTATCCTGAAACAATGCGTGATGATCTTGTTGAAACCCTACATGGAATGGAAGTGGCGGATCCCTATCGCTGGCTTGAGGACGATGTTTCCTTAAATAGCGATGTTGCGGATTGGGTTAACGCCCAAAATGAAGTTACATTTTCCTATCTGGACACCCTGGATACCCGTGACGCAATTACACACCGCATGACTGCCCTTTGGGACTATGAAAAATTTGGAACACCCATCAAACGGGGAAATAAATATTTTTATACCTATAACACCGGCCTTCAAAATCAATCGGTTCTTTATGTCCGGGAAGGTTTTGATGGCGAGCCAAGAATGCTCATTGATCCCAATAGCTGGAGTGATGACGGTACCCGCGCGCTCGCCAGTTATCAGCCAAGCCCGGACGGCAGTCACATTGTTTATGCGGTGCAAATAAACGGAACCGACTGGCGCACCATACAGGTATTAAATGTGGAAAGTGGCGAAACACTGCCTGATACCATTGAATGGGCGAAGTTTACGGCACTCGCGTGGAATAAGGATGGGACCGGATTTTATTATTCACGCTTTCCAGCACCGGAAGAGGGCATGGAGCTACAGAACCTGAATGTGGATCATGCCATTGAATTTCATGCGCTTGGAACACCGCAAGACGAAGATCAGGAAATCGTGTCATTAGGGCTTGATAATGTGTCTGCACGCACGACGGATGACGGCAATTACTTGATTATCAGCACGACACAGCGGGCGCAAGGGCCCGGAAATCAGATCTTGATCAAAGATATAAGCAGTGGAAACGGAGAAGAAATTCACGCTATCATCACCGGTTATGAAAACCTAAGTAGTGCTGTTGGGGCTGTGGAAAGCACGCTTTACTTGATGACCAAGGATGGTGCGCCAAAAAACCGGATTGTCGCAATTGATCTGACAGCACCTGATCGAGAGAATTGGAAGGAAATCATTCCTGAAAGTGAACATGTGATCAGAAGTGCTAGTGTGGTTGGTGACAAATTGATTGTGACGACTTTGGAAGATGTAAAATCAATGATGCGTGTTTATACCCTTGATGGAACACTGGAAAATGAAGTTCCATTACCAGGAATTGGTACAACAGGAGGTGTGCGCGGCAAATCTGGTGACAGCGAAGCCTTTTATAGCTTTGCGAGCTTTAATGCTCCGCCAACTATTTATCGCTACAATACTGATACAGGTGAAAGCACTGCTGTCATGGTGCCTGAGCTTAACTTTAATCCCAATGACATCATCGTCAGTCAGCGCTTCTATCCATCAAAGGATGGCACCATGATTCCTATGTTTATCATTCATCGCCGGGATACGGATATCAGTAAACCAACCTCAACCATTCTTTATGGTTATGGTGGCTTTAATATATCAATTTTACCAAGTTTCAGTGTTCAGAACCTGACATGGGTGGATATGGGCGGTGTTTATGTTGTTGCGAACCTTAGAGGAGGAGGCGAATACGGCAAAGAATGGCATGATGCGGGCAAGCTTAATAACAAACAGAATGTATTTGATGATTTTGCGGCTGGTGCAGAATATCTGATCGAAGAGGGAATAACCTCAAGCGATAAGATCGCAATCTATGGCCATTCAAATGGCGGACTACTTGTAGGTGCGACGGTTAACCAACGGCCGGACTTGTTCGCGGCGGGCCTTGCCGGTGCCGGGGTGATGGATATGATCCGCTTTGATAAATTCACTGCCGGTCGCTATTGGGTCAATGACTATGGAAAACCGGACGTGGAAAATGATTTCAAAATGCAAATGACCTATTCGCCTTATCATAATATCCGCGATGGTGTTGACTATCCGGCAATATTGGTGACCGCAGCAGATCATGATGACCGGGTTGTACCAGGTCACAGTTTTAAATACACAGCGATGCTCCAGTCTAAAGATATAGGGGAAAACCCCCATATGATCCGGATTGAAACCAACACTGGACATGGCGCAGGCATGCCCACCGAAAAACGTATTGCAGTTGCCACGGATTATTGGGCCTTTGCCGCGGAACACACGGGGCTAACACTTCCGGAAGGCTTTGGCAGCAATTAATCCAGTGCCAGATATGTGTCGGTTGGAATTTTGATCAGGTCTTTGATCATGAGTTTTTTACGTGCATCTGTGGAAAGTTGGCTGATGGCAGATTTTACACATTCAAAATAAAGATCGGCATCCGCATTGGGTCCCGATATATAGGGCAGGGTCGGTGTTGGTTCTGTCCATTGGATTACTTTAAGTCTTTCAAAGAAGTCGTCGTTGCGTTCCATGAGCTTCAGTGAAAGAGCATCAATTGCAGCGATGTCTGCCTTTTTGTCGGCAACCATCCGTGCGGAATTTAGATGCCCGCCAGAACAGACGCGCTTTTTAAAGAAGAACCCATGCTTAGCGGCTTCAGCCTTGGCAGCAACAAAGCCAGATTGGGAAATTTCCATGTTGAAGGCGAACTTGGCATTCTTATAGTCAATTAATTCTCTACATTCTTCGTCTTTATGCACAATGAAAGCACTGCGATAATAACCGTTCGGGCATTCCGCAAGACCATAATCAGGAGTTCCGATCAATGTGACTTGTTCATAAATAAGTGTCCGGTAGGGCATACTGCATGTTTGACTGAATATGAGATCAGGCCTGACCCAGACTTCCATTTCCCCCGCGTCCTGCGAAAGTTTTTCCGGTGTATCAATGTCGACTTTTGCCAGATTTCCTCTGATCAATTGCCAAAATTCGTTATGAGCCTCAACGAGTTCCGACCGGTGATACATGGGGAGGTTGGCAATCATAAAAGCTTCTCCGTCTTTTTACGGCAGCAGCAAGAAGATGTGATGGGTAAATCGGTTTTTGACATTGCGGACGCTAATTTAGGGGCAATTGCTTCAAATTCATCAGTAGCACCTCGTTTTTTTAAGCATTCAGCGAGACCATGAAGCGCCCAGACATTATCACGATGCTGTTTGCAGCGGGGAAGCGTGTCATCAAGGCCCAGATCAGCTCGGTAAACGTTTTCTGCTTCCTCGAAGTGTCCTTGCTCCATAAGTAACGCACCAAGCGCATGACGAGGAGGGTGCATCCACGCCCAAGGTTCGGTATAGGCAAGATTATCATCGCGCCTCACGGCTTCCCGAAGATGATCATAGGCCACAACATAATTACCCTTATGATATTCGACTTCACCTTCCATCATACTTTCACCAACCGATAATGTATCCGTCGCAAAGTTATTAAAGAACTTACGTTTCTTCGCTACACGCGAAAGGGCATCGTAAAACGAAGATCGGTGATCCTCCGCTTCTTCAAAATTACCTAAGGTGGCGTGGGCAACCGCCTTGGCATAATGATGCATGGGCGTGGTAACCGCATATAGTTTCGGGCACGGCGGCATTGGCGTATCTACGATATCTTGCCAGCGCCCAAAGCGAACCAGCACGTGCATAATCATGGAATAATACCCCTCCATGGTGATGGCGAGCTTTGGTCTTCCTTTAACACTAAGCACTTCTTGGGTCAGTGTATCACGCATATCGTAGGCGGCCTTGATCGCCGGCGCGTACTGACCAAGGAACATGCAGCCATACATCATTAAATGAAGGTCATGGCAGCGGGACGTGGTATAAAAATTAAAGGGTCCAGCGTACTCCACAAACATTTCATCCGCGCGGATGGCTTTTTCGGATGCGATCCTTGTTTCTTCGTAAAGACCACAAAGCACATAGGTATGCCCCGGCATGTGATTTAAATGCCCCGCATCCGGGCAGAGAGCTCCCAGGATATCGGCAGCTTCAAGCGCGTCTTCCGGCGTTTCGGACATTTCCGTCGCATGGATATAAAGATGAAGAATTGCCGGGTGTGGTTTATCGGCGATTTCCACTGCCCGCTCAAGTACTTCTATGGCTTCGAGCACCCATGAATTTTCAGCGGGTTTACCTGTTTTTATATCCCAAAGTTTCCAGGATGTTCGGGTAATCAATGCTTCTGCAAATAACGCCATGACGTCCTGATCATCAGGATATTTTTGATATACATCGCGCATGGCGTTTGCATACTCATCATCCCAGCTACTGAATTCGCTACCGCTGACAGCATGTGGTTTTTGAAAACGGGCTGCTGTTGCCTTTATGATGTCTGCCTCTGCTTCCATCACGTTCTCTATAAGCAATATTGCCCGCTCAATATTATCAAAACAGATTTTTGTAAATTTTTCCGCTTCCGCTTCACCCATCTCATGCCAGGTGAGGTTATAAAAGGGCCCGGAACCAAAAGCGATACCCCAATAGGCCATGGCGCAGTCCGGGTCATGCTTGAGCGCCCGCTTGAAACAATTCACACCTTCTTCATGATTAAAACCGTAACACCAGTTTAGGCCCCGGTCGAACCAAAGCTGCGCATCCGGGGAACTGGTCGTTATTTTGCGGGAATGATCCCCAAGGTCAAAATACTGGTCCATCAGTCCTCCGAATACACCACAGGGAACCAGTCTTCGCGAAGTCGTTCACCGTCCTTCATATTATGACCGGGATAGGGTGGTGATGTGCGGCCCGGGCGGCTGATATACCGGGCATCATCGCCAACAAATCTCAGGGAAAAGGCGCGACGCCGGGTCGGCAAATCATTCCCGCGAGCCCCATGAAGGATTTTATAATTAAACGCAACCGCATCACCGGGTTCCATATCCCATTCAAGAACTTGATATTTGTCCGGCTCAAGGTCGGGGTCGGGAACTGGCATGTATTTGTCTTCGTCGGGATAAAAGTTTTCTTCAGAAAGCCAGCGGGTAGGCAGCACCGGCTTTTCCCACAGGTGTGACTTTGCCACACAGCGCAGAGTGGCACTAGTCACCGGGTCCATTGGTGACCAGAAACTGACATTTTGCTCGCCATCCACGAAATAATAAGGGGAATCCTGATGCCATGGGGTTGGCT
>JANQJN010000068.1 GCA_028281625.1 Emcibacteraceae bacterium
GGTGCCGAGGCACGTGCGCTGCTTATGAAAGCAGCGTCCGAAGAGCTTGGCGTTTCGGTTAGTGAACTCAGCACCGAAAGCGGATATGTCCTCCATGGCAGCAACCGGTTAAGCTATGGTTCGCTGGCCTCAAAAGCAGCTGGTCTTGAGCTTGATTTTGAACCGCAGTTAAAAGATCCAAATGATTTCAAGATCATTGGCACTGAAAAAGGCAACAAAGCCGCGCCCGATATCGTGGTCGGCGCACAAACTTATGCCATGGATATCGAAATGGAAGGCATGCTTACCGCCGTTGTCGCGCGCTGCCCTTACATTGATGGCAACGTTATCAGCTATGATGATACGGAAGCCCTGAAAGTACCGGGTGTGCGTCATGTGGTGCGTCTGCACCGTATTCCGGAAGACCGTAGTCAGAAGAAATATATCGCGGACGGTATCGCCGTAGTCGCAGATAGTTACTGGGCGGCACAGAAGGGCAGAGAAGCATTGGTTGTTGAGTGGGATCACGGGCCATTTTCCCATGTGGATAATGCCTGGATGGATCAGAAACTCACCGAAATGGTCGAAAGTGATGAGCGCAATGTGAAGGTCGAGCATGGTGATTTTGATGCGGCCTATGCGTCGGCGGATAAAAAGCTTGAAGTAACATATGATCAGCCATTTTGGGCCCACATCCTGATGGAAAATCCATGCAGTATCGTGAGTGTGGAGCCTGATAAGGTAAAAGTCTATGTGGGATCGCAGGTGGCCTCAAAAGCCATGAACCAGCTGGTGGGTGTGCTTCCTGAATATAAAATCGATCAGGTTGACCTTACATTAATGAGAATGGGTTGCGGTTTTGGCCGTAAAGACAAGGTCGATGTGATGGTGGAAGCCGCGCTTTGTTCAAAAGTAGTTGGGGCGCCGGTCAAAGTGATCTGGACCCGGGAAGATGAAATTGAACAGGATTTCTTCAATCCCATGGGCCGCCATATTTTCAAAGGCGGGCTTGATAAGGACGGGAAAATCGTCGCGGCGCACTATCTGCATGCGACGACCAATAATGATTTCGCAAGGCACGCCTTTCCAAATCATTATATCCCCAATTTTCGCGGTGAAAATGTTTATACCACAGTGCTGCCCATCCATTTTTGGCGCGCACCAACGGAAAATGTCGCCGGTTTTGCCCTGCAAAGCTTTGTGGATGAAATGGCCCATCTGGCGGGTGTATGTCCACTTCAGTACCGTATTGATATGTTTAAAATGGCGGAAGGAACACCATATCCTGAGCATTCAACTGATCATATGGTCGGAGAACGCTTTATCGGTGCCCTTGAACTGGCCGCGAAGAAGGCGGGCTGGGGTAAGGACCTTCCCGAAGGCCACGGCATGGGTGTTGCAAGCTTCCTAACCTTTGGTGGTTATGCCGCCTGTATCGTGGAAGTGAAGGTGGACAGCGACGGAACACTCACCATCATCAACACCACGGCAACCGTGGATCCTGGCGTGGTGGTGAACCCACTGGGTGCGCGGGCGCAGATTGAAGGCGGAACTTTGGATGGCTTCAGCGCCGCTCTTGGTCAAGAAGTAATCATCGAAGGCGGCCGGGTAGTGAACAACAATCTGGACAGTTACGACATGATGCGGATCGACATGGTGCCTCATAACTTCACCGCTGATCTTGTGATGAATGATCATCCGCCCGTTGGGCTTGGCGAAATGTCTTTGCCGCCAGCGATCCCGGCGCTGTGTAATGCCATTTATGATGCCTGCGGTGTGCGGATCAGAAAGCTGCCGATCGCAGATCAGCTAAAAGAAGCAATGAAAGCTTAAAACCAAGCTAATTTACATCTCAGTCCCCCGCTGATACTATCTTCGGCGGGGGATTTTCCTATTGGGGGAAAATCACGATTTATTAAACAGCTGCTTGCTTTGAGGAGTCATCGTATTTCCGGGTGAGTAGTGCTTTTATCATTGAGGAAAATACTATGAAAAAATTGTTATTTGCTATTCTTGTTTTTAGCTTATCGTTGGTGCAAAGCGTGTTCGCTGCTGAACTATGGACCGGTGCCAAAACGGTGACAGGTATTCAAACGAATGGAACTGCTGGATTTGTTGTCTACTTTGACTCAACGGTAAATTCGGCCTGTACTACTGCAGGCACAAATTCGATTTATATATACTCTGGATATAAAAATGTTGACGATGCCGGGTTAAATCTACATATGTCGATGATTTTAACCGCTCTAACAACGGGTAAAGAAGTCAGTGTTCTGTACGACGACTCCACAAGCAAATGCTACGGTAAATTTGTTAACATGACCTAGTTTTCTCATACAAGCGATGGGCGGTTGATAGATAGCTAGTTTAACCTAAGACGTATGAATTTACGGCGCCAATTAGCGATTTGGCAAATAAATTCCTTTTACTATAGGGGCAACACCACTGCAGCCGTCCACATATAGCTCGATTGTTTTCCCGCCCATATATGCGCTTGAAATCATAGCGAACTTCGATTGTCTGGATAAGTCATCATCAGTTGAATGCTGTCCGACAATATATTTATCGACAGTGCCGCCACTGGTGCAATTATCTGGATCACCAAAATTGCCGTAAAGTTCAAACGCACCTGTATTGTTAATGGAAGAAAATCCAGTGACAGTTGAAACTGTTGAATATCCAGCTGCGATGGCGTTCAATGGAATTATCGTTGCAGCAATAAAAACTAATTTTTTCATAGTGATTTCCCCAATAATTGAATTTAGTTACAACAAAATATCACAGGAATAATTTGAGACAAAGTAAATAATAGAGCTGGGTCTTGATTGCGGATCAAATGAAAAATCGATTAGCGGTTAATATAAATCGGTAGGAGGTAATTGCGGCACTTCACTAAACTTTAATAGAGATTATACTTCCTTTTTATAGAAAATGTTATATCATATCAAAAATGTAACAGGGTATTCTAATATAAAGAGGAAATTATGGTCACATTTACGGTAAATGGTAAATCTCATACCTTTAATGGTGATGAGGACATGCCACTACTTTGGTATCTTCGTGAAGATGCAAAACTAACCGGTACAAAGTTCGGTTGCGGCATCGCAATGTGCGGCGCCTGCACGGTGCATATGGGTGGTATGGCAACACGGTCTTGTTCGGTTCCCATGGCAGCGGTGGACGGTGAAGATATCGTGACCATTGAAGGCCTGGGCAGCGAAAATGCGCTTCACGCGGTGCAGCAAGCATGGATCGATGAAGACGTGGCCCAATGTGGTTTCTGTCAGGCGGGTCAGATTATGGCGACCGCATCTTTCCTGCAAGATTATCCAAACCCTACGGATCAGGACATTGATGATAATCTTGATAATCTTTGTCGCTGCGCGAGTTACACGCGGATCCGTAAGGCGATCCACCGTGCTGCTGCCACGTTAAGGGGGGAGAGCTAAGATGAACGATTTCTCAAGACGCCGCTTCCTTCAGGTTTCTGCTGCAACTGGTGCACTGGTGATTACCGCGCCAAGTTTTTCTTTTGCACAAAGCGGTTCTGAAGATCGCTACCGCAATCTGGATACCAATCTGGGGTTTTATCTGAAAATTGACGCCGATAACATCATTACAATCGGCTACTCAGTTCCAGACGATGGCACTGGTGTAAGCACAGCGCTTCCCATGCTTGTGGCTGAAGAACTGGACGTGGATTTTGACGCTGTGAAGGTGGAAAAACTACCGCCACTTTACAAGTCCCAGCGAGGCGAGCGCGGCTATGAAAACGAAGAATATAAAGGTCAGCCTATTCACCAGTCCACTGGAGGTAGTCAGGCGATACGTCGATCTTATGTAATGTTGCGTCAAGCAGGTGCCGAAGCCCGTGACCGCCTTAAAATGGCGGCGGCGGAGGAACTGGGTGCATCATTTGATGAACTAACCACTGAAGATGGCTTTGTAGTGAGTGGCGGTACCCGCGTTGCATACGGTGCGCTGGTGGAAAAAGCCGCTATGGTAACGCTTACTGCCGAACCAAAGCTTAAAGACGAAAAAGACTATAAGATCATCGGCACAAATCGTCCGCAAAAGATCCAGAAGGATGTTGCGACGGGTCAGCAGCTTTACTGTATGGATATGGAGCTTCCCAACATGCTGAACGCGGTGATCGCAAGATGCCCTTACATTGATGGCATGGTCAAATCATTTGATGCCACAGAAGCGCTTAAAGTGCCGGGCGTGCGTCATGTATTTCACTTAAAACGCATCCCGGAAGACCGTAGCGAACAAAAATACATCGCAGATGGCATCGCGGTGCTTGCAGATAGTCACTGGGCAGCATTAAAAGGCCGTGATGCTCTTGAAATTGAGTGGGATGACAGCATGTGGTCCCATGCGGATAATGACTGGATTGATAGAAATTTTGATAATCTTGTCGCTAATGCCGAGCGTAACGTGCGCCTTGAGCATGGTGATTTCGACAAGGCTTACGCCGAAGCTGATAAAACCCTTGAAGTCGCATACGAGCAGCCTTATTGGGCTCATGCGACCATGGAAACGCCCTGCGGTATTGCAGATGTCACCGATGACAAGGTCACCGTTATTGCTGGAAATCAAACTGCCGTGCGTGTGATGAATGACTTAATGAATGTACTGCCTGGCTATACCCATGATCAGTTTGATGTGACGCTGATGCGGCTTGGGTCAGGTTTTGGCCGTAAGTTTATCGTCGATGCGGTGACCGAAGCGGCGCTGTGCTCCAAAGAAGTTGGTCGTCCGGTGAAAGTAATCTGGACCCGTGAAGATGATTTGGAGCAGGATTTTTACAATCCAAAAGGGCGTCATGTGTTCCGTGGTGGTATTGATAAAGACGGTAAGCTCATTGCGGCAAACTATCTTCATTGTTCAACCGACAATGACTTTGCTACCCACGCATTTCCGGCTCATCATGTGCCCAATTACCGTGGCGAAGTGATCCATAGCAAGGTGCTCCCAAGTGGTCCATGGCGTGGGCCTACGGAAAATGTTGCTGGTTATGCTATGCAGTCTTTTGTTGATGAAATGGCCCATCTAGCGGGCAAGGACCCGCTTGAATACCGCCTTGATATGTTCCGGGAAACAGGTGATACGCCACATCCAGGTTTTAGCAGCGATGTCATGGTTGCGGAGCGCTTCATCAATGTGCTTCAGATGGCCGCGAAAAATGCCGGCTGGGGCAAGGAGCTCCCTGAGGGACACGGCATGGGTGTCGCCAGCTTCATGACGTTCGGTGGTTACGCTGCCTGTGTTGTGGAAGTGAAGGTGGACAGTGACGGCACGCTTACCATCATAAACGCCAGCGGTGCTGCTGATCCGGGTATTGCCGTGAACCCTCAAGGGTGCCATGCGCAGATTGAAAGTGGAACACTGGACGGTTTCAGCGCAGCTCTTGGTCAGCAGATTGAAATTGAAGGTGGTCGTGTGCTCAATAATAACTTTGATAGCTATGAAATGGCCCGTATTGGCAGTATGCCGCATCAGTTCACCCCTGAAGTTGCCCGGAATTTTATTGAGCCGCGCGGCCTTGGTGAAATGTCACTGCCACCGGCGATCCCGGCGCTATGCAACGCTATTTTTGATGCGTGCGGTGTTCGTATCCGCAAACTTCCAATTGCTGACCAGCTTAGAGAAGCGATGAGAGCGTAGAAGCTAAGTATATCTTACACAAAGGGAGCCAATAGGCTCCCTTTTTTTGTTACTTTAACAAATGTTTCACTTGAATTTTGCACTATTATTCGATATATCGACGATTATCGATATATTATTGATGTGGTGGAACATGACAGTTAAAATTGCAATCAACGGCTTTGGTCGGATGGGGCGGCTCTATACCCGTGCTATGTGGGATAATCCAGAGCTAGACCTAGTGGCGATTAACGAACCTTTTGCGACAGCGCAAGCCAGTGCGCATCTCCTTAAATTTGATACGGTGCATGGCACATGGGACATGGATACGGGTTTTGGTGATGACGAAATAAGCGTCTATGGCAAACGGATCGCCTATAGCAAGCATGATAGTCCATCAGGGATTCCATGGTCATCTGACGAGGTGGATATCGTTATCGAATGTAGCGGTAAGTTCAGATCACGCTCCGCGCTTCAGCCATATTATGATAAAGGCATCAATAAGATCCTTGTGTCCGCACCGGTGAAGGAAGAGGGGGCATTAAACCTGGTCATGGGGATTAATCATCACCTCTATGACGCGGCAAAACATGATCTGATCACGGCAGCATCCTGCACCACAAATTGCCTTGCACCCGTGGTCAAAGTAATCCATGAAAATATTGGCATCAAACATGGTGTTATCACCACCATCCACGACATCACCAATACTCAGGTGATCGTTGATGCACCACATAAGGACCTGCGTCGCGCACGGTCCTGCGTGAATTCATTGATCCCGACGACAACCGGATCAGCAACGGCGATTTCCTATATATATCCGGAGCTTAAAGGAAAACTCAACGGCCATGCCGTACGTGTACCGCTGCTTAATGCCTCGCTCACGGACTGCGTTTTTGAAGTAGATAGAGCCGTCACTGCCGAAGAAGTGAATAAGCTTTTTAAAGAGGCAGCAGACGGTTGCTTAAAAGATATTCTTGGCTATGAAGAACGGCCACTGGTCTCTGCCGATTATCTAAATGACCCACGCTCCAGCATCTTAGATGCGCTGTCCACCATGGTGGTCGATGGCACTCAGTTAAAGGTCTACGCCTGGTACGACAATGAGTGGGGCTATGTGTGCCGCATGGCAGAACTAACGCAAATGATCGGTGAAAGTCTCTGATATGGCGGACGTCCGAAGCTATAGCATTGTCACAGCGTCTTACTGGGGCTTTACCCTGACGGATGGGGCGCTTCGCATGCTTGTCCTGCTTCATTTTCACGGGCTCGGGTTTACACCGGTAGATCTGGCGATGCTTTTCATTCTTTATGAAATGATGGGGGTCATTACCAACCTTCTTGGTGGTTGGATTGGCGCGAGATTTGGTCTGACCTTGACCCTTTACTCGGGTCTGGCTTTACAGATTATTGCACTAACCATGCTGGCCTTATTACCGCCTGGCCTGACGCTTACCTTGTCGGTTGTTTATGTGATGGTGTCGCAGGCGCTTTCCGGCGTGGCCAAGGATCTTACGAAAATGAGCTCCAAGTCTGCGATCAAATTTGTTGTGGCCGAGGATGATCAAACGACGCTTTACAAATGGGTATCTTTGCTTACCGGATCAAAAAATGCCCTTAAAGGAGCAGGGTTCTTCATGGGTGCATTCCTCCTTCAAATGTTCGGGTTTGAAGTGGCGCTATATTCCATGGCAGGTGGTCTTGCGACAATCCTGGTTATTTGCCTGGGCTTGATTGGGGATAAGTTTGGTAAATTAAAAAGAAAGGTGAAGTTTACCGAAATTTTCTCAAAGTCCCGTGAAATCAACTTGTTATCAGCCGCAAGAGTGTTTCTTTTCTGCAGCCGCGATGTGTGGTTTGTGGTTGGGCTTCCGGTGTTTTTGGTAAGCCAGTTTAACTGGAATTTTAACCAGACCGGTGCTTTCATGGCTAGTTGGGTCTTAGGCTACGGTATTGTGCAGGCGATGGTACCGAAGCTGCTTAACAATGTTGACGGTACGCTTAAGGCAGCGAGGCTTGCTAAAACATGGGGCGTGGTGCTGGCGGCATTGCCGCTAGTCATCGCTTTTGGGATCAGTGATCTACCTGACGAGGTAGCCATCTTCATTAGTCCGTCCTATTGGCTTGTGGGAGGCCTGATGATTTTCGGTGTCATTTTTGCGATCAATTCGGCAGTACATTCCTATCTTATTGTGGGCTATGCGGACCGAGAAAGCGCGTCACTCAACATAGGTTTTTATTATATGGCGAATGCTTGGGGGCGATGCATGGGCACTTTGCTCTCAGGGATTTTGTTTCAGATGTATGGCCTGAGCGCATGCCTGATCCTCTCAACAATTATGATTATGATGGCTGTGGCCTTCACGGTTCCACTTAGTATACGAAAGGCAGAAACATGAATGATGAAAATGCGGTGAAAATTCTCGCGGCTTTGGCGCAATCAACCCGCTTTAACGTATTTCGGCTGCTTATTAGAAAGGGTAAAGCTGGCATGTCTGCGGGCGCGATCGCAGATGAATTGGCCGTTGCGCAGAATACCTTATCATCCCATTTGAGTGTGCTTACCAATGCGGGGGTCATTGATTTTACACGGGAAGGGCGAACACTTACATATAAAATTGAACTCGAAAACACTAAGAATTTCATAGATTATCTGGTCACTGACTGCTGTGAAGGTCAGCCAGAACTTTGCTCTTTTGGTGAGTGAACTATGCCTTGTAAAGGTCTCCTGGGTCGATTTCCACGTCGGCGATGATGGACACTTCGCCGTCTGAATTTACTTCTTCAAAAAAACAATTGCGCCGCCCGGTGTGACAAGCCACCCCAACCTGATCTACAAGCAAAAGGATTGTATCCTGATCACAGTCTATGCGGAATTTCTTGAGCGTTTGGACTTGACCTGAGCTTTCCCCTTTGCGCCAGAGACTTTGACGTGATCTGGAAAAATAGCATACCCTACCAGTGGTTAAAGTTTCCCGAACGGCTTGCGCGTTCATCCATGCCATCATCAGCACTTCACCAGTATCATGTTGCTGTGCGATTGCAGGAACTAGGCCGTCGTCGCTAAACTTCAGCTTGGTGATAATGCTGTCAAAACTAATTGTCTTGTCTGAATTCGACATAATATTTTCCAGATGACTTGATATTCAATAACATTCAGGGCAATATCACATTTAATGCCTCGATGGAATAGTTATTAGGAGCAGAGAATCAGTGTTAAAACACAAGCATGATCATAGCGTATGCATCGAAACGGCCCTTGCGTCGGCCCAAAAAATCTGTGAAGAACGAGAAACAAGATTTACCCCGCTAAGGCGCAGGGTACTTGAACTTGTATGGACCAAACATGAGCCCATCACCGCTTATGAAGTACTGGATTTGCTCAGTGAAGGGCAAAAGCGGGTGGCCCCTCCAACTGTTTACAGGGCGTTAGACTTTCTGATCGAAGAAGGTTTTGTGCACAGAATCGAATCACTTAATGCATTTGTTGGATGCAGTGATCCGGAACATAAACATCAGGGACATTTCATGATTTGTACGCAATGCAGCAACGTAACAGAGATGAACGAATCATCCCTCCATGATGTTATCGAAAATGCTGCACAGGAAAATGGCTATAGTTACGAAAACTCCATTCTTGAAATAGCCGGTGTCTGCGAAAACTGCAGGAATTAAGCACTATGAGCGAAAAAGCTAGTCCGCTTCTTCGACTAGAAAATGTGTGCAAAAGCTATCACAAAAACCTTGTGCTGGAAAATATTTCCTTTGAGGTGAATCGCGGTGAGACTGTAACTCTTATCGGCCCAAATGGTGCTGGTAAAAGCACTCTCATGAAAATTTCATTAGGCATACTTGAAGCAAGTTCAGGTTCGGTTCATCGCGACGCATCAATCACGATTGGCTATATGCCGCAAAAGGTTATGATTGACCCGGTCCTGCCATTAAGCGTGCGGGATTTTTTGTATTTAAGGCCTAATACCAGCTACGATGATGTGGCGGAAGCCCTTGAAACTGTACGGCTTTCAAGGCTTTCTGAACAACCTGTTCAAGGCGCGTCAGGCGGTGAAATGCAACGAATATTATTGGCTAGGGCAATCTTAGGTAAGCCTGACTTGCTGGTCCTTGATGAACCCGTGCAGGGCATTGATATTATGGGACAGCAGGAAATTTACGGTCTGATCGCACAAATTAGAGATGAAACGGGTTGTGGTGTGCTGATGATTTCACATGACCTTCATCTTGTGATGGCATCAACGGACCAGGTTCTTTGCCTGAATCGCCACATTTGCTGTAGTGGCAGTCCTGAATTTGTGAAGGATAATCCGGAATATCACGCTATGATGGGCCGCCCCATGGAAGGGGTTGCCATTTACACCCACCATCACGACGAAGGTCACGAACACAAACATCACCACGGACATGATCATGATTGATGAGTTTATTATAAATGCTTTGATCGGCGGCGTGTTGGTGGCGGCAATTGCCGGGCCACTTGGTTGTTTTATGGTATGGCGCAAAATGGCCTATTTTGGCGATACGATTTCTCATTCAGCATTGATGGGTGTTGCGCTTGGCATTGCTTTCGATAGTGAAAACCCAATAATCATGATTGGAACCTGTTCTGCTATTGCTATGATGCTTTTATTCCTGCAGCGGGATCAGCGACTTTCATCGGATACGCTCCTCGGAATTCTCGCTCATAGTGCGCTTTCCATTGGTATTATTGTCATATCCATGATGGACAATTTCAGAACAGATATGATGTACTATCTAGTTGGTGATATTCTCGCAATCAGTGAAGAAAATATCTACACAATTGCGGGTGTCGCAGCAATTACCGCAATGTGTTTGTATTTTATTTGGCGCGACCTGCTGTCTCTGACGGTTCATGAAGACCTGGCACACACTGAAGGTGTCCAAGTCAATAAAATTAAAGTGGCTTATATGCTTCTTATTGCCTTCCTTGTCGCAGTTGCGCTTAAAGTAATCGGTGTTCTACTGATTACGGCACTTATGATCATTCCGGCCGCTGCGGCGCGAACCGTTTCCAAAACACCACTTCAAATGATCGCCATCTCATCCATATTGGGGATTATTTCTGTGGTTGCAGGAATATTTACATCTAGCCAGTGGGACGTGCCAACAGGGCCAGCCATTGTGCTCAGCGCAACAGTGCTCTTTCTGCTTGGAAGGTTCAATATCATTAAGAGGGCGTGATTAGAGCGCTTTTTTATAGTGCGCCAGTCCGTAATCCAGATCTGCAATCAGATCGTCTACATCTTCAAGCCCAACATGAAGGCGAACAAGCGGGCCATAATCATCCCAGAGATTAAGATCGCGTTCCCGTTTTAGATCATAGAAACTCATTACAAGGCTTTCAAAGCCACCCCAGCTGTATCCCATTTTAAAGAGCTTAAAATGATCTAGAAGCGCCGTGATAGCAGTGTCGCTTCCTTCTTTTTCTTTAAGTGTAAAGGAAAATAGGCCGTTGGAGCCATTAAAATCCCGCTTCCATATTTCGTGACCTGGACAGTCGGAAAACGCGGGATGTAGGACTTTTTCCACTACGTCCTGATCCTTTAACCACTCGGCGACTTTAAGGGCGCTTTGCTCATGGTGTTTAATGCGCTGACTGAGCGTTTTAAGGCCGCGCATGGCAAGATATATATCATCCGGTGCTGCAGTTTGCCCCATAAAATAACTATTGTCTTGCAAGCGTGGCCAAAGCGTCTCAGTAGCGCTTACGGTACCAAGCATAGCGTCAGAGTGACCAACTATATATTTGGTTGCCGATTGAATTGATATGTCGACACCATGATCGAAAGGGTTAAAGTTCATCAGGTTCCCATACGTGTTGTCGAGCATAACAACTATGTCTTTTTCTTTGGCGACTTTTGAAATGGCAGGTATGTCCTGAATTTCCATGGTTAGTGATCCAGGAGATTCGCAGAAAATGGCTTTGGTATTGTCTTTAATCAAATCACCAATATCGCTGCCAACCATAGGATTATAATAGCTGGTTTCAATTCCCATTCTTTTTAGGACTTTGTTGCAAAGTGCCCGTGTTGGGCCATAGCAGGTGTCCACCATAAGAAGATGATCACCGCTACTCAGAAATGAAAGAAGCGCCGCACTGACTGCCGCAATGCCGCTAGGATAAACAAGGCAGTCATGGCCACCTTCAAGTTGGGTCATGGCATCGCGAAACGCAAAATGAGTTGGTGTGCCGCGCCGGCCATAAAACATCCTCTTCTGTTTGAAAGTGCGCAGCCCCTCTTTTAAATCTGCCACAGTATCAAAAAGGATCGTGGATGCATGATAAACAGGTGGACTTACGGCTTGCCCGGTCCATTTTTTGTCGCGTCCGGCGTGGATGATTTTGGTGTCTTTTTTCATCTTATTTCACAATTGGCGTGTCACTCCTAGTACCCCATTCCGTCCAGGAGCCATCATAAAGGGCGTTGTCTCTATGACCTATTCTATCAAGCGCAAACAAAAGCACACAAGCAGTCACTCCACTTCCACAGCTGGTGACAACCGGTTTTGAAAGATCAACTCCGTTGTTTTCGAACTCCGCCCTGATCGCTTCCATGTCCTTATATGTGCCATTTTCATTGAGCAAATCAGTGAAAGGGACGTTAAAGCTGCCAGGAATATGACCTGATCTGGAATCTGGTCGTGGCTCTGGGGCGGTTCCTTCAAATCGGCCTTTGGCGCGGGCATCAACAACCTGTTCGGCGCCGCTATCGATATTGGCAAGTATTTGCTGACGGTCCCTTATCCTGCTTTCATCTTTATTCGCGCTATAATGGCTGCTCGTAAAGTTTTGAATTTTACTTTCCATCGCTTTTTCTTCATCACGCCATTTAGGAAGGCCCCCGTCCAGGATTGATACCTTTGCATGGTCAAAGTTTTTAAACATAAACCAGGCTCGCGCGGCGGTGCTAAACATACTGTCGTCGTAGACAATGATATGATCGGTTTCTTTGATACCCATGGCTCGAACTCGGCTCGACATTTTTTCGTTACTTGGCATCATATGGGGAAGAGGGTTATCAAGATCGGCAATTTCGTCAATATCGAAAAACAGAGCTCCGGGGATGTGTGCTGATTTATATTCGTTTAGTGCATTTCTGTCCGAATTTGGCAAATGCCAGGACGCATCAAGTATTCGGATATTTGGATCACCCAGATTGTCCGACAGCCAGTCTGTCGATACCAGTGAAGTGTCTGATGACATGCGAATTCCCTCAAAATTATTATAAAGTGTAAGATAGTTTCATTGGTCCGGCAGGTCAACATAACGGTCAGTTTAAAACATGAAATTAACATGATTGATGACAAGTCCGGCTTATTGGATTATAGAAAAGCAAAACAAAGGCGAGTAAAGGTCATGACCGACAAAAAATACGAAGGCTTAACCCAGCTTGGAAAAGACACTGTAATGCCCCCGTCACCGGATGAGG
Source organism: Emcibacteraceae bacterium (assembly GCA_028281625.1). Taxonomy (GTDB): domain Bacteria; phylum Pseudomonadota; class Alphaproteobacteria; order Sphingomonadales; family Emcibacteraceae; genus Pseudemcibacter. Next base: position 13,095 of record JANQJN010000068.1, read on the forward strand.
CAAAACTTGATGCCGTGCCAAATCCAAGACCAAATTCAGACTATTTCGTGAGATTTACCTGCCCAGAGTTTACATCCCTCTGCCCAGTGACCGGACAGCCGGATTTTGCCCATATTGTCATTGACTATGTTCCGGGAGATCTACTGGTTGAAAGCAAGTCGCTAAAGCTATATATGCATTCATTCAGAAATCACGCGGGATTTCATGAAGACTGCACTGTAGGGATAGGAGAACGTCTTGTCGCTGAACTTAAACCAAAGTGGCTCCGAGTTGGTGGCTATTGGTATCCAAGGGGCGGTATTCCCATCGATGTTTTTTATCAAACGGGTGATGCGCCGGAAGGGGTGTGGATACCGGATCAGGGTGTTCCAACGTACCGCGGGCGTGGCTGACCAATTTATTTTAAATGTGTTCTATCGATGTCGTCTTTCTTAGCGATGGTTTTTTGTCTTAACGCCTTAAATGGCAGTCGTTTGAGGATTACGTATGATAACCAAAGTATAAAACCGTAACGATCGATATTAAAAAGAATGCGCTTAAATCGACTTTCCACGCGGTAAAATATTTTTTTGATTGTGCCTGGATAATCGCTTTGATCCTTAAAGTTTAGTTCGTAGCCGCGTTTAAGCATCAAGTTGGCACATTGGCATTCCACCGACAGTATTTCAGCGTCCGATAGTTTATGTTTCCACTGTTCCTTGTATTTCGGATCGGGGCGTGCGTAAGTCGAAACTTTGTCGATATCCAGCATACGCTCGTCAAAACTGACACCTAGAAAAGCACATATTTCGCTGAGTTCTTTTGTAGGGTCAGTGACAAGATCTTCATAGCGAAGTTCAATATAGCTATTTGTGTTAAGATCGCCGACAATTTTGTCCCAGCGTTCTTCTGCTTCAAGCCAAATCTCGGTTCCTGCATAAACATTTCCAACCCACCCCATACCGATACAACTTCGCGCTACGTCGCGCGGGTCTCTTATCAAATGAATATATCGGGCATTCGGCCAGATTTTATGAATTAAATCAAACCTAGAATGGATGGTTGAGCCAACGACACGGGCTGGTTTGCGTTCGTAGATTTGCGTCAAAAAACTTTTAACCAAGGACTCATAGTCCAGATCTTTATCTACCGTAAACGCCAAATCCTGCATCATTCTGTCATTTTCGATGATGTTGTGATAAGTGGTTATATCAGGGAATATGTCGCCATTAGCGAAATACACAGCGCCTTCGAGTTCACTATAGATATTAATATGGGATGTATTGTCCAGAAGTAGTCGAAGCATTGTCGTTCCAGATCGAACGGCGCCGACAATAAAGACCGGGGTATCTACTATGTTTTGTATATCGTTGTTGCTCATGGCCATACCGGCAAATTGAGGTATTGGAAAAAAGGAGGCTTTCGCCTCCTTTCTTGTTTATTTTTTTAAAGTCCTGTTCCGAAGATCACGGCCGGTAACCAGGTCACCAGTTCTTCGAAGTTATAGAGGATTATCAGTGCGATCACCTGAATGCCAATAAAGGGCAGTACTCCTCTATATATGTCGGTGGTTTTTACCGTTTCCTCTGGCGCCACACCACGCAGGTAGAAGAGCGCATAGCCAAAGGGTGGTGTCAGGAATGATGTCTGAAGGTTCATCGCCATCATTACACCAAGCCAGATCGGGTTGATGTCCATAAGGAACAACACCGGCGCTACGATGGGGACCACCACAAACACGATTTGGATGAAGTCAAGGAAGAAGCCAAGAGCAAACATCACAAGCATAACCAGCAGGAAGGCACCTAAGCGACCACCAGGTAAGTTGGACAGGAATTCAGTGATATAATAGTCACCGTTAAATCCAAGGAAGATGAGCGTAAAGAGCGCTGCACCGACCATGATGATAAAGATCATCGAACTGATTTTTGCCGTCATCTGCATCACTTCATGAATAACACGGTTGCGATAAACACGCATGAAGCTATTGGCAATACCCCAAATCATAGCGATCATCAACGGGATGGAAAGGCCGAAGGCGATATAGTCGCCGATCGAGATTTCTTCACGGCCCATCCGTAGATCAAACACGCTGCCCAGGAACACAAGCACTACAATAGACACGCCCGCAACCATAACCGGCAGGGGTTTATCTTTGTCATTCTTATACCCTGCCATCAGGATTGCACCTACAGCACCGAGCGCCGCCGCTTCAGTCGGTGTGGCAATACCAGCAAGAATAGATCCCAGCACGGCAACCACCAGAATAATCGGTGGAAGGAACGCAGCCAATACTGGCTTAAGATCAATTTTTTCCTCCTCATCCATGACGGCAGGACAGGAGTTGGGAAGAATAATAGCCGTTAAACTTTGATAAAGAATGTAAAGCAGCACCAAACCAAGGCCCGGGATCAGTGCTCCAGCAAACAGGTCTCCCACAGAAAGTGGTGAAGGTGAAAAGTTGCCTTGTGCAAGTTGCGATGCTTGCCACGCGGATGACAGTTGATCACCCAGTAGAACAAGTACGATCGAGGGTGGAATAATCTGACCCAGTGTACCCGCAGCGGCGATACCGCCCGTTGCTACGGCCGGGCTATACCCGCGATTGAGCATAGTAGGAAGCGCCATCAGGCCCATAATCACCACAGTTGCACCCACGATACCGGTCGACGCAGCGAGTAGTGCGCCCACGATTGTAACGGATATACCCAGACCACCACGAACGCGCCCCATCAGCTTACCCATACTTTCAAGCAGGTCTTCGGCGATTTGCGAACGTTCAAGCATCACACCCATGAAGACGAACAGGGGTACCGCCATCATTACCACGTTGGTCATGGTGCCGTAAATTCGCGATGAAATGCCGCCAATAATGGAAAAATCAAATATACCGAAGGCGTAGCCAAGGCCGGCGAACATCACCGAAATACCGGGTAGCGTAAAAGCAACAGGATAACCAATGAGTAAGCAAGCACATCCTAACACAAACATGATACTGCAAAGCAGTACATCAAGTGGCATGCCAAAGAGCTCACTGAGCCAAAGGCCAACAAGGACGAAGTCAATTTGTAGTCCAATCCAGGATAAATCTAAAATCATTATACGCCCTCCCCAAGTTCTTCTTCTACGAGATGTTCATAGCCCCGTATGACAAGAATTGAATGAAGGGAAATGGCGATACCCTGAATGAAAGTGCTAAACACAAAAAGCAGGATCATAGACTTGAGGATATATACAATGTGAAGACCGCTGGTTTCCACGGATCCTTCGAGAATAGACCACGACTGCATAACGAATGGCCACGCATAAATGCCAATGAATATCAGAACCGGAAACAGAATAATTAGAGATCCTATTAAATTGATATAGGCTTTCTTCTTTTCTGGCATTTTACTGTAAAAAATGTCCACACGAACATGGCCATTATGTAGAAGAGTGTAGCCTGCCGCCCCTAGAAAAAGCAGTGAGTGCATGTATGTGAGGCTTTCTTGAACTGCAATAATCCCTTCCGCATAAAGAAAGTTCATCATCACGATACCAAATTGAACGAGTACTAGCCCAAGTGCCGCCCAGGAGACGACCTTACCAATCGCCTCATTGACACTGTCAATTGCACGGGCAAAACTTGCAATTCCTTCCATTGGATTTTGCTCCCGGTTGTTAATCCCTATTATTTTTTAGTGGTTAGTGCCTTAAAGGGCCTGACCAAATTTATCTGACAAACGACGTGCCGCATAATATGGCTCGTCGGCGACGCCGCTCCATTCCTTCACTTCAGAAAGGGTGGACATATAGCTATTGTAAATGCGGTTTGAAATGTCGTCTGTTCTTCCCATATCGGCTGCAATATCCGCTGCAACGTCAGCAAGAGCCCTCATCACTTCTTCTGGGAATTGACGCAGTTGAACGCCATGGTCATTTACAAGCTGACGAAGCGCACCGGCGTTACGGGCATTAAATTCAGCGAGTGAACGTGCATAGTGCATTTCTGCAATGGCTTCTACAATCTTGCGTTCGGATTCGTCAAGATCGTTCCAGACATCAAGGTTCCAACCTGCACAAACAGACGCGCTTGGCTCATGATAGGCGGATGTATAATAATATTCAGCAGCCTGATAGAAACCAAGCGCCAAATCATTCCAAGGGCCAATCCATTCTGTCGCGTCAATGTTTCCTTGAGAAAGTGAAAGGAAAATCTCACCGCCTGGAAGCGTAACCGGTGTTCCGCCCATACGAGTTACAATTTCACCACCAAAACCAGGAATACGCATCTTAAGACCTTGGAAATCTTCAACGCTGTTGATTTCTTTATTAAACCAACCACCCATCTGCATGCCTGTTGCGTTACACAGCATTGGTTTCACATTGAAGCGCGCGGCGAGTTCATCCCACAGTTCCTGGCCACCACCATACTGAAGCCATTGTGTCATTTCCGTCGCAGATAGGCCAAATGGGACAGCACCATAGAAGTTAAACATGATGTGCTTACCCTGCCAGTAATAATCTGGACCGTGGTAAATATCGGCGTTTCCTTGTGATACAGCATCAAATGCCTGCAGCGCGGGGACCAGCTCATCTGCCGCATAAACGCGAATTCGGATGCGACCATTGGTGGCGAGTTCTATGTCACGGGCCATTTCTTCCGCTCTTGTGCCCAGACCAGGGAAATTTTTTGGCCAGGTTGTGACCATTTTTAAATCAACAGATGGTCGGGTGTTTCCGCCACCAGTAGCTGTTGAAGCGCCTGCGGTTGGAAAATTTCCAGAATTAGGATCTGTTGGGCTTTCGCTACATGCGGCTAACGCGCCAGCGGCGAGCGTACCCGCGCCAACGGTAGCGGTTTTTTTAAGAAAAGAACGACGTTTCATTTAAATGCCTTACATTTTGATGTAGATAAAATTTATTGTTATAAGATTTCATTCTCTTATAAACAGACCGATCAAAAAATTCAATAAATACTATGGATTTCCGCCATTTTATTTAGCGAGTTTCCAGCCAATTGGAATATGTATTTTAATCGAATTAAGTTATTATATTAACTGACCAAATTTATCAGATAAGCGCCTTGCAACATTAAATGGTTCATTTGAAATGCCGCTCCACTGTTTAGCTTCCGAAAGCGTTGCCATGTAACTTTCGTATATACGTGAGGATATTTCATCAGTTCTACCTATGTCAGCGGCGATGTCACCAGCTATATCAGCCATAGTTTTCATTATCTCCGGTGAAAACTGCCTCAATTCTACATTGTAATCTTTAACCAATGTCCGAAGTGATTCAGCGTTTCTTGCATTAAATTCAGCGAGCGACCGTGTATAGTGCATTTCTGCTATGGCTTCGATGATCTTGTGCTCTGATGGGTCAAGCTTATTCCATACTTCAAGGTTCCAACCCGCACAAACTGAAGCGTTCGGCTCATGATAGGCAGAAGTATAGTAATATCGTGCAACTTGGTGGAACCCAAAGGCAAGGTCATTCCAAGGGCCGATCCACTCCGTTGCATCAATATTTCCTTGTGATAGAGAAAGGAATATTTCTCCGCTCGACAATGTAACAGGTGACCCTCCCATGCGAGCAATAATCTCGCCTCCAAGACCTGGGATGCGCATTTTAAGACCCTGGAAATCCTCAATGCTGTTAATTTCTTTGTTGAACCAACCGGCCATCTGAGGTCCGGTAGCATTTGCGAGCATCGGTTTAATGTTAAATCTTGCTGCCAGTTCGTCCCAAAGTTCCTGTCCGCCGCCATATTGTAACCATTGGGTCATTTCAGTAGCTGTTAGCCCAAATGGCACAGCACTAAAGAAAGTGAACATTGGGTGTTTGCCTTGCCAATAGTAATCCGGGCCATGATATATGTCAGCATTACCCTGAGAGACAGCATCAAATGCCTGCAGAGCAGGGACTAGCTCTTCCGCCGCATATACCCGAATTCTGATCCGGCCATTCGTCGCCAGTTCAATGTCGCGGGCCATTTCTTCCGCTCTTGTGCCCAGACCAGGAAAGTTCGGCGCCCATGTTGTAACCATCTTCAAATCAAGTGTTGGTCGATTGATTGGCGATGTTTTTGAATCATTAACGTTCGTGCTTGTAGAGTTTTCAGCACTTAGATCTTTTTTACTTTCGCTGCATGCGGATAGTGATCCAGCCGCAAACGTGCTGACGCCAACACCGGCAGTTTTTTTAAGAAATAAACGACGCTTCATCTTGATCCCCAATCCTGATGCAGTTTAAAATAATGTTCTAAAGCTATCTTCATGTATAATCTGAACGCTTGATATTTTCAATCGATTTGTCAGCCTTAAGCTAGGTCACTTAACCAGTTTCCAGCCATTGGAAGTCAGTTGTTCCAAGGGTTTAAAGTTGGTTTTATAGCCCATTTTTGGACTGTCTTTTACCAAATAGCCGAGATAGACATGATCAAAGTTTCGCTCTTTGGCGATAATGATATGATTCAAAACGATAAATACGCCCAGCGACCTTTTATTAGCGTCTTCTGAAATCTCAAAGAAGCTGTAAACCATGGAAAGTGAATCCTGCATTTGGTCCGTCAGAGCTGCACCGATCAGGGTACCATCACTTTTTCTATATTCGATTATGATCGTACTTATGGGACTGCTTTCGACCATTTCCTTATATTCCTGGAAGGAAATTCCTGCCATGCCGCCATCTGCGTGTCGATTATCGATATATTTTTTTAGAAGATCATATTGTTCATGTGTGGCAATGTTGGGTTTGATCGTGAAAAAGATATCATCATTTTTGTTTTGGATGCGCTTTTGACTTCTGGACATTTCAAAAAGATAAACAGGAATGCGCACCGATTTACATTCGTGACAGTCCTCACAGGCAGGGCGGTATGCGATATCCTGGCTTCTCCTGAAGCCAACCAGTGCGAGAGAGTGATGAAGTTCCTCAGACCGGACCCTATCATCTTCTGGACCTGCGTGGCTCAATATTGCCGCGCGATCATAGGCGAGTTGTTGCCCCCGGAGTTCCGTAAATATTTTACGTTCGGTGTTGCCTTCAATATACGGGCAGGGGGCCGGTGCAGTTACATAAAACTTTGGAAAATGTGAAGATTGGTCCGTCATTACTCAAAAATAACATAGTCAATTTAATTTTTACAGCCGCTAATTATGAAATTATAAGTCGTAATACCACGGTGCGAATAAGGAATAACTAACCCACAGCAGTAAAATCAGCGGTATTCCCACTTTCATAAAATCAGAAAACTTATAGTTTCCTGGTCCCAATACAAGCAAATTGGTCTGATACCCCATCGGTGTTGCAAAGGAACAGTTGGCAGCAAAGATTAGTGTGGTGACGAATATGTAAGGATCAACACTGAGCTCGGTAGCAATATTTATGGCTATTGGCGTAAAGAGTACAGCCGTTGCATTGTTGCTCAGGATATTGGTCATAACAATAACCAATAAAAAAAAGCAGGAAAGAATTATCGGTACACTATATCCTTGCAGTAACTCAATCATGGCCATCGCCACATAAGCAGCACCGCCTGTAGCTTGAAGTGCGGTTCCCATCGCCAGCGCTGCACCAATCAGGAAAAATATTTTAGCATTGATCGATTGAAGTGCTCTTCGCAGTGAAATGCAGCCGGATAGCAACATCAACAGCGCACCTGTTAAAGCAGCAATTGAAATTGGCATAAGCCCTGTTGCTGACATGGCGATAATTGCACCAAATATGGAGAGCGATTTCCACATGTCCTTGGTATTGGGAATTGTTTTTAACGACCATTCCATAAGCAAAATATTCTTATTGAGTCGGAGCGAGCGAATTTGCTGATGGTTCCCATGCACGAGTAGCGTATCACCGGCATTCAAACGAATATCTTCCAGTGATGAACGGCTCATTCTACTTCGCCTTTGAACACCTATTATTTTACAACCGTGATTCAGAGACAAACTGGCGTTTTTTAACATAGTGCCATCAAGCCCTTGTGATGGCGCAACAATAACTTCAACCAGTTTCTGGCTTTGAGCAAAATTATTGTTGGACGGGATGATGGGAGAATTGGATATTGAGGCGTTGTTTTTAATATCAGCAAGAAAATTGTTGTCAGCGGCTACGAGTCTCGTGAGTTTATCCCGCGTAACAGCGATAACCACATCATCGCCGCCTTCTAGGGTAATGTCATCAAATGGTGGTAGATAGATCTGATCTTTCTTCTTGACCCGTTGCACAGTTAAACCTGAAAGGTCGGGGAACATACCTCCCATAGAGTGTTTGCCAACAAGTGAGCTATTTTGCCCCAAAGTCATATGAACCAGAAATTGCTTGCCTGTTATTTCTGCTTCACCATCCTCATCAGAAGAAGAATGAGGTAGAAGCCTAGGTGCAATTAAAAGGACGTAAAAAATACCAATGCTGGCAAGAAACGCACCTGGAATGGTGAAATCGAAAAATCCTAGTGCATTATTTGTAAGGGATTGGTATCCGCTCGCAACCAGCAGGTTGGTACTTGAACCCATTAGCGTGGTCATTCCCCCGAGTATGGCAACAAAGCTCAGTGGCATCAAATATTGGGACGGTGATACGCCAAGCTTTTTTACCATCGTGACCAAGATAGGAATAAACAACACGACAACGGGCGTATCATTTAAAAAACCGCTAATCAAAAGTGCTGAGACAAGTGCAAAATAGAGCACTAACTTAGGTCGGGTACGTCCAAAGCGGATCAATATCCTTGCGGGCGCGTCAAGCGCACCGGTCGCGAGCAAGCCGTTACCCACAACAAGTAAACTTATTATGGTAAAGAGCGCTGGATCGGCAAAACCAGCCAATATTTCCCGGCTGTCGATAATCACTTGATCAGCGCTATCTACATGGGGATAGAAGTAAAAAAGCAGGAGTAGAAACGCGACAATGCTGAGGGAAGTAATCTCCATAGGAATTTTATCTGAGACATAAAGTGTTATCCCAGTAAAAATCACCCCAAATGTTAAAAGCATGTGTAAAGTCATACACTTAATCACTTTTTCAAGTTAGATTGTTGCACTCGTTTCTTATACAGTTGGTGTAAATTCAGGGGTTTTATTTATTATAGCTTTTATTTGCTTATACCCGTTCCCTTAGAACAGCCTACCACAATTTATCGCTAATGGCTATTATATGCCATAATACCAAGGTGCAAACAGCGAGTAACTGATCCAGAGCAATATGATCAGTGGAATACCAACTTTCATAAAATCAGTGAACTTATAATTACCCGGTGCGAGCACTAATAAGTTCGTCTGATATCCCATTGGGGTTGCAAAAGAGCAGTTGGCGGCGAAGATAACAGCGGTTACAAATATAAACGGATCCACACCCAATTGCGACGCAACATTCATGGCAATTGGCGTAAACAGGACCGCCGTTGCGTTGTTACTAAGAATATTCGTTAAGAACGCGATCATGATGAAAAATGCAGAAAGCATCACGGCAGTGCTCGCGCCTGAAAGTGCATCAACCATCGCCATGGCTAGATAAGACGCCCCTCCCGTTGCCTGTAGAGATGCCCCCATGGCAAGTGCTGCACCAATGAGTAGGAATATGTTGCGGTCAATGGCGTGAGCTGCCTTTCGCACATTAAGGCAACCGGTGACAATCATTGCAAACGCACCAAGGGTCGCAGCGATTGAAATGGGTAAAATGCCTCCAGATGCGAACACAACAACACCGAAAAAAATGCTGAGCGCTTTCCAGGTGTCAGCCTTAAATGGTATTTCCTTGACCGACCATTCAAGCAACATCACATCATTATTAAGACGAAGTGACTGTATCTGACTCTGTGTTCCAATCGCCAGAAGCGTATCATTTGCTTCAAGACGTATATCATTAATTGACGCGCGGTTCATCCGGCTGCGGCGCTGAATACCCAGTATTTTACAGCCGCCCTGAAGTACGAAACCGGCTTGATCAAGTGTGCGGCCATCAAGACGGGACTTTGGCGCGACGATAACTTCTACCAGTTGCTGTCCTCTCGATTTTGGCGCTGCGCCATTGGTATCGTCGTCCAGGTCAATGACTGATTGGTTCTTGACGTCCGATAGCAGCACGTGATCCGCGGCAAATTTTCGCGTTAGTTCATTTCTGGTCGTTGCGACAACGATACTATCGCCTTTTTCAAGTTCAATATCATCAAAGGGCGGCAAATATTGATTTTGGCCTTTCTTGACCATTTGAACGGTAACACCAGACAGGATTGGAAACATGCCAGCAACCGCCTTTTTACCGATCAGGCTATTTCCTTCTGTAAGGTCAATCTGAACAATAAATTGCTTGCCAGTAATTCTTGTTTCTGTGTTTGTGGCGGAATTATCACTAGGCAAAATGCGCGGAGCAATAAAAAGCACGTAGAAGAAGCCAATCGTAGCAAGAAAAAGTCCCGGAAGCGCGAAATCAAAAAATCCGAGCGTTTCACCGCTAAGAGTTTGAAACTCACCTGCCACAAGAAGGTTGGTACTTGAACCAATGAGCGTGGTCATTCCGCCGAGTATGGCAACAAAGCTCAGTGGCATTAAGTAGAGGGAAGGGGATTTTCCCAAATTTTCGACGAGCGTAATCATGATAGGAATAAAAATAACCACAACTGGTGTATTGTTTAAAAACGCGCTGATCACCATCACTGTGATAAGGGACAGGATCAATATGGTAACGGGATAATTGTTCCCGAGCCTTACAAGAACCTTGACCGGACTGTCCAGAGCGCCTGTTTCCACCATACCGTGACCAACCACCAGGAGAGCAAGAATTGCAACAAGCGCAGGGTCGGCGAAGCCAGCAAGCAAGGTTCGCGTGCTGAGCAGTGACTGTCCATCGGATCCAACAACCGGCATAAAATGAAATAATACCAACAGCGTCGTAATGATGCCGAGCGAGACAATTTCCATCGGAAATTTATCAATTATATAAAAGAAAATACCAACACCGATCACACCAAAGGTGAGCCACATTTGCAGTGTAGGTTCCATAACTTCCATCAAACACCCCTTTTTTATGAGGGTGAGTTTAACAGCAGTTTTTGGAAAAAAACAAGCTTTAATATGGACTTATAAATTTGTCGGAAGGGTTGGTGCTTCGCGGATAACCAGTATGGTAATGCGGCGATTTTCTGCGCGGTTTGGCTGATTTGGAATAAGCGGTTCAGTTCCGGCCTTGCCCAGTACTTCCGCAAAACGATCTGTTGGTACGCCAGATGATCTTAGTACGCGGCGCGCCGTATTGGCGCGGTCCGCACTCAGTTCCCAGTTGGTATAGGCTGAACCAGCCCTAAACGGAGTGGAATCTGTATGGCCGGAAATGGAAATGCGATTAGGCATGTTTTCGATTTTCTCGCCGACATGGATCAACATTCTTTCCGCATATTGATAAAGCTCTGCGGTATTTTGCCTGAACATCGAACGGTTATCCTGATCCACCAACTGAATACGCATGCCATCTTCCGTGATGTCGATCAGAAGCTGCTCATTTAATTGTGAAAGTTCTACACTTTCCTGGATGCTGGTTTTAATTTCCGCGGCCATATTTTCAAAGGCCTCTTGCTCGCGGTTGGCCATGGCCACCTCAAATGTATCTTCTTCGGAAGGATCGGCTTCATTGGTATCGGTTGGCTGAGGTTGCACAATAGTCGGCATTGGTACGGTGCTTGCTTCTGTACCATTGTCACCAACAGGGGCTTCACCGCCCATTACGCCATCACCGCCAGGAACTGCCTGTACTGACGCAGTTGTTGGGGTAAAATAGTCTGATAAACCTTCTTTTTGTTCCGGCGATGTAGAGTTGAGCAGCCAAAGAAGCATGAAGAATGCCATCATCGCTGTCACAAAGTCAGCATAAGCCACTTTCCAGGCACCACCGTGGTGACCGCCGGAAACCTTCTTAATTCTTTTTATTATTATGGGCCGTTGAGCCTGTTCATCGGACATTCGATAACCTGTTAGAATCTATATAGTTAACTAAGGCTATAATGACCGCTGATGGTTAATTAATTATTATCACAGCGTTATTTTATAAATTACATGTCAATATTGCGATTGACGGATACCACAAATCCGGCTTCTCGTAATTCATCCAATATGGATTGTAAATGCTGCGCGTCACGTGTTTCCAGTGAAATATTGGAATAAGTTTCCTTAGCTGGAAGATCGGTAAACAGACGGTGATGGGAGACGTCTATAATATTACCACCCTGATTACCAATGATGGTCGAAATAATTGAAAGTGCACCGGGTACGTCAGGCAGCTCTATGCGCAGCCTTGAAATGCGGCCATCACGCACCAAGCCACGCATCAAGATGGAGGCGAGTAGCCGCGTATCAATGTTGCCACCGGAAACAATCAATCCAACTTTCTTGCCTTTGAACATATCCGGGTAGCGAAGTAGCGCGGCTAGTGGGCAGGCGCCAGCACCCTCAGAAACTGTTTTTTCAATGGTAAGAAGCATACCTAAGGCCTGTTCGATTTCGTCTTCACTAACCAGCAGAATATCGTCGACAGTGTCACGACAAATTTCCAGTGTCTTTTCACCGATGTTTTTAACGGCGATACCCTCCGCAAGGGTTGCGCCCTGGGCCACATAGTCTTGATTGTTCAGCGCACGGTAAAGCGAGGGAAAGCGTTCTGATTGAACACCGATCACCTGAATTTCCGGATTAATCGCCTTGGCTGCGGTCGCGATACCGGCGATCAATCCGCCACCACCAACAGGCACGACTAGAACATCCAGGTCTGGCACATCCTGTAAAAATTCAATCGCTATAGTGCCTTGCCCCGCCATCACATGATAGTCGTCGAAGGGATGAACGACGGTAAAGCCTTCTTTGTCAGCTATTTGCAAGGCTTCGTCAGCGGTTTCATCAAAGCGCTCACCAACTTGCACCACCTTGGCACCGAGTTCTTCCGTATTGCTGATTTTAACAAAGGGTGTGCCAAGTGGCATAGCGATTGTTGTAGGAATGCCAAGTCGGTTGCCATGGTAGGCCACACCTTGGGCGTGATTGCCCGCACTGGCGGCGATAACGCCCATATTTTTTTGCTCATCAGTCAAATTGAGCAACTTGTTCAACGCACCCCGTTCTTTGAAAGACGCTGTAAACTGGCGGTTCTCCGGTTTTATGTATACGTCTGCTCCCGTAATTTTTGAAAGTGTAATAGCATGGCTAGCCGGGGTGTGCTTAATTGCGCCATCAAAGGCCTGATGCGCTTTTTTAACGTCCTCAAATGTCAGGTTGTTCAATGTATTAGTCATTGTTTTATCGCCAATTATTACGGAAATTTACGTTCTTCAGGCACTGATATATTGCTTTATTACCAAAATGTCCAAAAAATAGTGCGACCAAAATTTTTCGTTTTTTTTCCTAGCATTAAAACTTGCTTAATAACCTTTAACTATAAATATCGATAACAAAGAGAAAACAAAGGTTAATAAATGTTAGTTGTAATTGGTATTTTAGTAACTTTGGGGATGGTGTTCGGCGGTTATATGCTTGCCGGCGGTGCTATGATGCCTATTTTAGCCGCTCTACCACTTGAGGGGATGATGATTGGTGGGGCAGGTATCGGATCATTCATGGTTGGGAATGGCGGCACTGTGCTGAAAAAGGCCGGTAGGGGGATAGGCCATGCGTTCAAAGGCCCGAAATGGAAGTCAGAGGATTATAAGGATTTGCTCTGTCTTTTGTTTATGATTGCAAAGTTGATCAAAACCAAAGGCGTGATCGCACTTGAAGCACATATCGAAAATCCGGAAGAAAGCAAAATATTTAACCACGTTGGTCGCATCAAAGACGATCATCATGTGACAGACTTTATTTGCGATTATTTTCGTATGACCACAATGAATTTTGATGATCCGCATCAGGTGGAAGACGTGATGATGAGGGATCTTGAAAAGCATCACCACGAAGAAAGTGAAGGTGCCCACGCGCTCGCAATTCTGGGTGAAGCCTTCCCGGCGCTGGGTATTGTTGCGGCGGTGCTGGGTATTATTAAAACTATGGGAGCGATTGACCAGCCTGTTGAAATTCTTGGTGGCATGATTGGTGGAGCGCTGGTGGGTACATTCCTTGGTATTCTGATTTCATATACAATGGCCAGCCCGCTTGCAGCACGCCTGCAGCAAATTGTTGACGAAGAAGGTCACATTTATGATGTAATGAAGGATTTCATAATCGCCCATCTTCACGGTAATGCACCGCAAATCTCAGCAGAAATTGGCCGTAAAGCTGTACCAGGTGAATTTCAGCCATCCTTTTATGACCTTGATGAGCTGATCCAAGAAATTCCAAATGATGTGTTTGCGTAAATATACGAAAAAACCTGACAAAAGCCCGCTGGTGACAGCGGGTTTTTTTATGCGCTTTTAAGCTTTTCTGCGACCACTGGAGCGAAGTAGGTCCAGACACCACTGGCGCCTGCACGTTTGAACGCAAGCAGGCTTTCCATCATGGCTTTATCAAGATCAAGCCAACCATTTCCGGCGGCGGCATGGATCATGGCGTATTCGCCACTGACCTGATAGGCAAATGTGGGAATTTGAAGTTCGCGACTTACACGGTCAATGAT
>JANQJN010000030.1 GCA_028281625.1 Emcibacteraceae bacterium
CACCTGTTCGGCGGCACGGCCGTTCCTCCGTTCAGCGAGCCTCTCGGTGACGTCAACGGCGACGGTGCGATGGACATCGGCGACCCGACGGCACTGCTGGCGCGTGTGGGTAAAAGACTTTGATTGTATTCTCCTTTGTGGGATAAAGTGATAAAGCATAGATAAGAGTATTGGAAAACTAATGCAAAGCACCAATGATATAAGAAGTGCATTTCTAAATTATTTTAAAAATACTGGCCACGAAGTGGTGGCCAGCAGTCCTTTGGTGCCCGACAATGATCCCACGCTGATGTTCGTAAACGCCGGCATGGTGCCCTTTAAAAATGTCTTTACCGGAATGGAAACACGCCCATACGATAAGGCAGCATCAAGCCAAAAATGTGTGCGTGCGGGCGGTAAACATAATGATCTGGAAAATGTAGGGTACACGGCGCGGCATCATACGTTTTTTGAGATGCTCGGTAATTTTTCTTTTGGTGACTATTTTAAAGAACAAGCCATTTATCACGCCTGGGAGCTGATTACCGGCGAATATGGTATTGATAAAGACCGGCTTTTGGTAACCGTTTTTCACGATGATGATGTAGCGTGGAATCACTGGAAAAAAATTAGTGGTCTGGCGGATGAAAAAATTATTCGTATCGCGACATCTGATAACTTCTGGTCCATGGGTCCAACTGGTCCGTGCGGACCGTGTTCAGAAATTTTTTATGATCACGGTGATCATATCTGGGGCGGACAACCCGGTACGCCCGAAGAAGACGGTGACCGCTTTGTTGAAATTTGGAATTTGGTGTTCATGCAATATGAACAGATCGATGAAGATACACGCATCGATCTGCCCAAACCATCTATTGACACCGGTATGGGGCTTGAACGCATTTCCGCTTTACTTCAAGGCACCCATGACAATTATGAAACCGACCTGTTTAAGCGCCTGATCGAAGCGTCCGCAGAAAAAAGCGGTGTCGATCCTTACGGCGAGCATAATAATTCTCACCGGGTAATCGCCGATCATTTAAGATCAACGTCTTTCTTGATTGCCGATGGTGTAATGCCATCAAATGAGGGTCGTGGTTATGTGCTTCGCCGCATCATGCGCCGCGCCATGCGTCATGCGCAGATGATTGGCTGTTCTGAACCGCTGATGCATCAACTGGTGCCAGCACTGGTAAGTGAAATGGGCCAAGCTTTTCCGGAACTCGCCCGTGGCCAGGCTATGGTCGAAGAAACACTGCTTCTTGAAGAAAAACGTTTTAGAAAAACTCTGGACCGCGGCATGCGCCTTCTTGATGAAGAAGTAGAAAAGATCGGTGCAAATGGTGTGCTCGATGGCGGGGTAGCGTTCAAGCTTTATGATACATATGGCTTCCCGCTTGATCTGACTCAGGATGCACTTCGCTCCAAAGAAATGACCGTCGATGAAGATGGCTTTAATGCCGCCATGGATAAACAAAAGGCCGAAGCTCGCGCAGCTTGGAAAGGGTCCGGATCTTCTGCCACCGAAACCATTTGGTTTGAAGCGCAGGAGGAATTCGGAGCCAGCGAATTTGTTGGCTATAGTACTACTCATGCGGACGCAAAAATTATCAAGATAGTAAGCGGTGATAGCTCAGTTGATCAGGCAAAAGCTGGGGACGAAGTCGCGCTCCTCGCCAATCAGACACCCTTTTATGCGGAAAGCGGGGGTCAGATTGGTGACATTGGTTTGATCAAAAACGACAGTGGCCTGGTTATTGAAATCACCGATACCCAAAAGCAACTGGGCGCCTTGCACGTGCATATTGGTAAAGTGGTCGAAGGTACGCTTAAAGTGGACGATGTTGTGCATATGGAAGTTGATGTGGAAAACCGCGATAAAATTCGCGCTAATCACTCCGTGACCCATATTATCCACGCGGCGCTGCGTAATCAGTTGGGTGAGCATTTAACCCAAAAAGGTTCATTGGTCGCGGCCGATAAAATGCGTTTTGATATAAGCCATTCAAAAGCGGTAACTGCTGAAGAAATCGCGCGCGTTGAGGAAGAAGTCAATCGCATCATCCGCCAAAATACCGAAGTCACAACAAGATTGATGACACCGGATGAGGCCATCGCCGCTGGCGCAATGGCTCTGTTCGGCGAAAAATATGGTGATGAAGTGCGCGTTGTCGCTATGGGGACGGCTGACGATGGTTCCGATTATTCAGTCGAACTCTGCGGCGGTACTCATGTGCGGCGCACCGGTGACATCGGTTATTTCAAGATCATTTCCGAAGGGGCTGTTTCTGCGGGTGTGCGCCGACTTGAAGTGCTTACCGGAAGAGCAGCGTGTGATTACTCCGCTGAGCAGGAAAATTATCTGCTGGACGCGGCTGCAACCATTAAAGCACCCGTTCAGGAGCTACCCGCGCGCCTGTCATCGCTGCTATCTGAACGAAAAGCCATGGAAAAGGAAATCGCGGATCTTCAGAAGAAAATCGCCCTTGGTGGTGGTTCAAGCGCGTCAGCGGGTGATGATATAAAGGATATAAATGGAACCAAGTTCATTGGCCAGGTCCTTGAAGGAATTCCGGCCAAGGAACTGCGCGGTCTTGCTGATGAAGCGAAGAAAAAAATTGGCAGCGGCGTGATTGCCTTCGTTGCCGTGAATGACGGAAAAGCAGCGGTGCTTACCGCTGTTACCGATGATATGACCGATAAAATAAGCGCGGTTGATTTGGTGCGGATTGGTTCCGCAGCCGTTGGTGGCAAGGGCGGGGGCGGAAGACCTGATATGGCCCAGGCCGGCGGTCCCGATGGTGACAAAGCAACCGCAGCCATAGAAGCAATAGAAAAAGAAATAGGGTAATTGATCAGGAGTTGTTGGAATGATCAAATGGAGCAAACAAAAAATTTAAGACGACATATATTCGAAATCATCGAAATTGGTGCTGGCGGCCACCTTATTGGCCGTTCGTTCGATATTTTTATGATTTTGCTTATATTGCTCAATGTTTGCGCGGTCGCCCTCGAAACGGTTCCCGCAATTGCCGAACCCTATACACTTGAATTTCTTTATTTCGAAATCTTTTCGTTATCGGTGTTTATTTTCGAATATTTGCTGCGGCTTTGGACGGCTGTTGAGTATCGTTCTCATCCCGCAGCGGCTGGTGCTAATCATTTTAGGTTGCGTTTTGCCTTATCGCCGCTGATGGTGATTGACTTCATTGCCATTGCGCCAACAATTTTACTTTCTTTCCTTGGTCTCGATTTAAGGTTCCTGCGGGTCTTCAGGTTCCTGCGGCTCTTTAAGCTGATGCGTTATTCACCAGCGCTCAGCTCTCTCGCCAGTGTATTTTATGAAGAACGTCGCGCGCTTATTGCCACGCTTATCATTATGCTTGGACTGGTTCTTTTTGCTTCCAGTATTATGTATTACCTTGAGCGGGAACTGCAGCCGGAAGCCTTTGGATCCATACCGGCGGCCATGTGGTGGGCTTTTGCAACATTAACCACCATCGGATATGGTGATGTAGTGCCCATGACCACGTGGGGTAAGATTTTCGGGGCGATGGTTATGGTACTAGGTGTAGGGGTTTACGCGCTGCCCATTGGTATCATCGCGTCAGGCTTCGCAAATGAAATTCACCGCAGGGATTTTGTCATCCGCTGGGGGCTTGTGGCCAATGTACCGCTGTTTCAGGGGCTCGATGCCAATCTCATCAATACAATCGCCAAAAGGCTTAGATCACAGGTGGCAGATACCGGGAAATTAATCGCTTATGAAGGAGAAAATGCCGATAAGCTTTTCTTGATCGTCTCCGGCGCAGTCCGGATGCGAAACAGTAGCGGCGAATATCATCTGCACAAAGGTGCGTTTTTTGGTGCAAAATCACTGTTGGAGCGCACCACATATAGTGCCAACTATGTAGTAACGGAAAAAGCGCAACTTCTTGTTTTGGATGCTAATGATTTTCATCATTTGTTGGACCACTATCCAGCTTTGAAAACACGGCTTTCCGAGGCAGATGGTGCTGACTTTGGTCAAACAGATATTGAAGAACTTACCTAATAAAAAAGGCGGGAGTAAATCCCGCCTTTGAAAATTACTTTTGACTAAACTAGCCCATTTCTTTTTGCAGATTTTCGTCAATTTTATCGAAGAATTGCTTGGAGGTGAGCCAATGTTGGTCAGGGCCAACAAGAAGCGCGAGGTCCTTAGTCATATCACCTTCTTCAAC
>JANQJN010000045.1 GCA_028281625.1 Emcibacteraceae bacterium
CAATGAAACTGACTGACAAAGATAAAGAAACATATGCCCGCGACGGTGTTGTGAAAATCAGCGGCGCGTTTGATCCGAAATGGGTGGACTTTCTGCGACGAGCCACTGATGAGAATATGCAAAGTCCCGGCGAAATGGCCGAAGAATATGCCAACGCCGAAACCTCAACCCGTTTTTTTGGAGACCAGTTTATCTGGACCAGAAACGGTGACTTTAAAAAATTTGTTTTTGAAAGTGAAGCTGCAGGAATTGCAGCGGACCTTATGGGGTCCACCAAGATAAATATGTTTTTTGATCATCTGCTGGTGAAGGAACCGGGATCCGTTGAAGCAACTCCCTGGCATCAGGACGGACCATACTGGAAAGTGAAAGGGGATCAAATCTGCTCTATCTGGTTTGCCATGGATTATGTGACAGAAGAAAGCGGTGGTGTGCGCTACGTGAAAGGCTCACACGCGACGGGGGTCCGCTACCGACCACAAAGTTTCAGCGGTGAGGGCCATGCTGAATACGATGAGGCGGGGCTGGCAACAATGCCTAATATTGATGAAACGGTGAGCGACGATGATATCGTCTGCTATGACCTTGAACCTGGTGATTGTCTTATTCACCATGCGAATACAATTCACGGTGCGCGCGGCAACAAAAGTTCAAAAAACCGCAGGCGCGGTTATGCCACGCGCTGGACAGGGGACGATGTGGTATGGGATCCAAGAACGGGAACAACCGCCGTTCTGCAGGATCCGGGGCTTAAGCCCGGGGATCCCCTGGACAGCGAATTGTTCCCTGTTGTCTGGCGAAAATAACGCCTAAAGCGGCGGATTTTGCATCATTTCACTGGCAGCTTCAGCGGCATCGTCAAGCGCTTCTTCACCAGCTTCCATTGCATCTTCTGCGGCTTCACCGGCTGCATCCATGGCGTCTTCGGCCATTTCACCGGCCGCATCCATGGCATCCTCAGCGGCTTCAGCGGCGGCGTCCATGGCTTCTCCAGCCATTTCGCCGGCCTGGTCAGCCATATCTGATGCCGCACCTGCCGCATCATCAGCCATAGTATTCGTACTTTCTGCAGCGCTTTCAGCTGATTCACTCATTGTGCTGTTTGAGCTATCATCACCGCAGGATACCAGCAGTAAACCGGCAAAAATCAGGGCAAATGCCCGTGTTATTGTGTTAATTAAAGTCATTTTAACTCTCCTCCTAATTACTGATCGAATTGATGTATTCGATCTGCATTTTTTATTATAAGGCGAAATATGGCAATGATGTGAACAAAATTGTTCATATTAGATTAATTGCACTTGGGATAGCTTTTGCGTAAAAGATCGATTATAAGACCACATATTATATTTGATGTCACATATCGAAGTAGCTAACGCTAGAGATAAATTTTAAGAATTTGTATGCCAAGGGATTTTTAATGGGCCAGTCTAATTTGCAATCCAATTCCTCTATCCGCGAGAAACGATTGAAAATAAACGCACTACTAGTATCAGTGAGTGCTGTTGCAATTTCACTTTCAATGCAGAGCGCATTTGCACAAGAAGTCACCATCGACGACAAAAGAGAAACCCCAATTTCAACCTCAGATGCTAATGCTGGTTCAGCAGCAGACATTATTGTGGGCGCGGAAGGCGAAATTGAAGTAACTTCAGGCACTTCGGTAACTGTCGACAGTAATAATACCGTCACCATAGATGGTAGAATTGATAACCAGGCGGTAAGCAACGGTATTGGTGTTCATTTTCAAACCGAAACCGGCGAAACTCTGATGTCGGGTCTTGATGGTAACGGCACTATCACCGTTGGAGCACTTGATGACAATGATAATGCCGGTGAAAATAACTACGGCGTGTTGATCGACGGAGATGGTACATTTGAAGGTAACATCACTATTGAAACCAATGGTAACATAGGTGTCAGGGGTGACAATTCTGCGGGTGTTTCACTTCAAACTGAAATGGTGGGCAATATTGTAGTCGATGAGATCCTCGTTCAAAGCGATAACAATAATGGTATTGAAATTCTCGGCGAACTCACTGGTGACATTGAAGTTAATGACAGAATCAGCGCTGGACGCACTGGATCACATGGTATCTATGTTGGCGAAAACATGGATGGTCAGGTCCGAAACCTTGGATTTGTCTCCTCCGGTACGGACATTTCCCGTGATGCTCAGTTTAATGAAGTTCCAGCGGTTGCGAGTATTGCCTCCATTAGGATCAGCGCCGATCTTACAGGGGGTATCGCCAACGACATCGTGTTCAGAGATCAGGACGGTAATATCGACAACATCGCAGAAGGCGCCTCAACGGCTGGATATTCACAAAATAATGCCACAATTGACGCCAGTGGTGGTGGCCTGGCGATCCTGATCACGCCCGAAAAAACATCTGATACCGGATGGACCGATATTACCATTGGAAATACGGAATCTTTCTACGGCGATTATTCACTTATGAACCAACGCACCATCGAAGTTGGTGGTCGAAATACAGGGCAGGACGCCACAGCAATTTTAATCACCGGTGCATCGCAGGGTGGTACTGATTATACCACAACCTTGGATTTTGGTATCTACAATGGTCTGTGGGGGGAAATGAGATCAGAGACACTGGATGCGGACGCGACAGTTTTAAGAATTGGCGAAGGGGCGTCGGTGCCGGAATTCGTCAATAATGGTAATTTTGAATCGGTTGTGACGGCAGCGGTAAACACAGGCGGTGAATATACCGGTGAGGGTGGTGATGCTTTCGGTATCGTTATTGATGAGGGGGGGGCACTTCCCCGATTTGAAAATAACGGCACTTTCATTGTTGAAGCGGGCGGCGAAAATCACTCCGCCGTTGGCATTGTTGATCATTCAGGCACACTGACAAGTTTTACCAACACCGGATCTTTTATTGCCCGTAATGCGGCTAACGTCAGCACGCGCACCGCGGTTGATCTTTCTGCGAATACTAGTGGTGTCACTTTCTTTAATAGTGGCATAATGATCGGTGATGTGCATTTAGGCAGTGGCGATAATGATATCACGATCGAAGGTCTTTCGCTTGAGGGAGTTGCAAATGCCACCCAGCTTTATATTGATGCAGGCCTCACTCCAGAAGAATATACGCCGTTACTCGGCCGCGGCATTGATGGCATATTATATGTGGGTGCTGGCTCCAACACTCTTGATTTGACCGGAAATGCGGAACTTAAAGGCGGGATTGTCTCACCCAATGGCGACCTTGCAATAACGCTTAGTGACCAGTCGCAAATCACGGTTAATACCGATCTGGGATTAAACGTAACGGATATGGACATCATGGATCAGAGTGCCGTGAATATCAATGTTGCAAGTGTTGACGGATTTGTCAGTGGAATCAATGCAAGCGGAACTGTGGAATTTTCTGCGGAAAGTAATCTGGATATCGCGGTATCCGGAATCGTATTTGACGAAGAAACCTTTAATATCGTTAGTGCTGATACTCTGATCATTGATCCGGATGCGAACATTCAAAATCAGGGGAGTAACTCTTTTGTTTACGATCTGACCACGGAACATGTGGATGATTCGATCAATTTGATTGTGCGCCGTCGTACCAGTGAGCAACTGGGGCTTTCCGATACATTTGGCAATATTTATGAAGCATCACTTGAAGTATTTGGCACAGATGATGGCGTTGCCAGTTATCTTGGTGGTATTGAAAGTGAGGAAGATTTCAATACTTTCTATAAATCGGCGATGCCGATTAACTTCTCGCAAGCAACCTACCAGGCCGTTAAGAATGCCAACAATATTTCGCTTGGTGCGGTTTCTGCTCAGATGGACAGTCTACGACGTATGATCAAAACGGCGCCACCGTCTCAGGTTCGAAATGGTGTTTGGATTCAGGAGTTTGCAGGAATTTACGATTCACAGGCAACGGCCCATGAACGTGGTGCCGACACCTTTAATTTTGGACTTTCTGCCGGTTATGAATTTGCTGTGAGTGAGCGCGGTGTGATTGGTGCAGCGCTTTCCTATAATATTGGTGATATTAAGTTCCACGGTGAACCAGAAGACAGGTTGGCCATCCAAAATACTCAGATTGGGCTTTACAGTGCCTTCTGGATGGAAAACTTTTTTATCGAAAACCAGGCGTCCATCGGTTACCTTGATTTCTCAGGTGACCGCTATGTGATGCTTGATGGGGAAGAAAGACTCGCTAATTCTGATTGGAACGGTCTTCAGTACTCCGGCTTGATCAAAGCGGGGTATGACCTCGATATGGGGTCACTGACCATTACGCCGACCGCCGCGCTTAACTACAACAATATCAAGCAGGATGAATATACCGAAGTAGGTGGTGGCACCGCCATCAACCTTATGGTTTCTGAACATACCCGCAGCTCAATGACAACGGATCTCAAGCTTGAAGTGGCCCACCATACGGAATTTTATGGTGAAGACGGCCTTGAAAGCACAATGAGCATAGTTGCCCAGGGGGGGTGGTCACAACAAATGAAAGATGATCCCATTGAAATGACCGCAAAGTTTGCTTCGGGCACTGACTATTTCACCCTTTATGGCGACCCATTTGAAAAGAATAGCTTCCAGGCAGGACTTGGGGTGTTCTTTAGTGCTAATTACTTCGCGTTTTCAATACGTTATGACGCTGAGTGGCGTGATCAATATCTTGGACATTCCGCGAATATGAACCTGCGTGCACGGTTCTAAGAGTAGCAAAATTTTAAGTGTTGCAAAGCGGGCATTTTATGCCCGTTTTTTTTTGGACCACAATATTGCCTACATCATGTATCATTGATTAAATCTGTGATAAGCTTCTATCACGGCCCGGGGGATAACGAATAAACCTTAAGGGAGATAGCTATGAAGTATGTATTAATTCTCGCTCTGACAATCACAACAAGTACGTTTTTTGTAGATTTAAACGAAGCATCTGCACAAGCAACCGCCCCTCGTGCCGCGCAGGCACCGCGCGCACCGCAAGTAAGGGCCGCCCAGGTTCGCACACCAACAACCCTTCGAAGCCGTGACCGTGCTGTGACCATTGTCAAGCCGGCTGACATACATCAGACAGCGACGTTAAGCATTGATGCCGTAAACACGCCCATCACCCCGGCAAACACCATTCAGGCGCCCGCCACTCCCCCCAATCCGCCAAGACCGGGCGTAATGGGTTCCATTCAAGCCGCGCCTCAGGGAAAGCTCAACATAACTCTGACACCGAAGAGACCATCGGTGCAAAATCGCGCCTACCTAAGCTACGATTATCCGCAGCGCGTGAGCATTAATGACAATCTGAACTACGTGGTTTATTCAAGCGGCAATATGCCGGGAAGCCTTTCCTACAGTGTCAAGCTGCAAAAGGACAAAAGATATTTAATCGAAATCATGGCGGATCCATGGGGTCAGTCTGGTGGTAAAGTCCAGCATAAAATCGGCGATGAAACCACCATTCATGAATTTGGCACTTTTAACCAGCAAATCAATATTTCCCGTGTGGTTCAGCCTGCCGAGGACGGCTGGGTTGGCGGCTGGCTCGCACAGTCAAGCCCGGCTGCAAGCCAATGGCGGGTCTACAGCGTCAAATTTACTGAACTGGATTAAATGACAAAGGCTCCCGAAAGGGGCTAATTTAATCTGTTCAAATTGTTAAAGTTGCATAATTGTAAATTCGGGAAAAAAAATGCTTGAATAATTTTGTTCTGCGTACATAATGAATGTACGAATATTGTATTAGATTCAATTGGGGGATTTGATCGTGTTTATGGTATATGATCAATTGATATCCCCGGAAATTGAAAAAAAATAGCGCCCAATTTGGGTGTTACGAATTTTTTGGGGGTTTAATTATGTCATCGACGCAGTCGGTTATAGTTCAATGTGGTCACTTTGCTGCGGCCATTTACATGAATTTTCTCAAAGATTCTTTTCTCAAAGATTCTAAAGAATACTCATCCCACATTTTGACTGTCTTCAAAAAAGGAAAAGCGATGTTTTTTCTAACGCGTCTTGCTGTTTTTTTTGGTTTAATCTTTATCAGTGCCGCTGCCAATGCGCAGGTCACCTACGAATATGATGAGCGAGGCAGGCTTAAGGAAGTTTCCTATCCCAACATAAGCCCGTTCCCGGATACGACGATTAAATACACCTATGATGATGCAAACAATCGCACACAGGAAAAAATTGAAAATGTTCCCACAAGCTTGACTTGTACCTACACCATCAATGGGCATTCAACAACGCGGTTAAATCTTTATTCCTTTGCCACCCATACTGACAACAATTGTATGTCTGGTGGTACGGCAACCAAATATTCGGGTACGGAAGACGCAATCATCGAGATCACACTTGTATGTGCTAGCGGCCAATCATCTTGCAGTATCTCAGGGAGTGGCACGGCCTCTTCCGGAAGCACCAAGAATGCGGTGGATACTGGCACCTGGCCGTCCTCCACTTATGACATCGCGCTGAAGCTAATTGTCACGGAAGACGTTGAACTGCGCGGCGGCGGTGGTAAGGGTGGTAATGGTGGTGACTGGGACTGGACATCGGGCAAAAATGGCTATGATGGTGGCCATGGTATAAATCTTAACAATAACATCACGATCGTAAATGACGGTTACATCGCTGGCGGCGGCGGAGGTGGTGGTGGTGGAAAAGCTTTCGAAGGCACCGGCTCGGGTGATGACAAATATTATACCTCCTACGGCGGTGGCGGTGGCGGTGGCGGCTGGCCTAACGGTCAGCGCGGTTATGGCGGCGATGGCGGTCAGAGCGGCAACAGTGGCGGTAACGGCACATCATCCGGTGGTGGCGCCGGTGGTACGGGTTATGGTTCCGCCTATAACGGTGGAGCCGGTGGTAATGCCGGGGCGAATGGTTCTTACGGCGGTGGCAGCACCGGCGGCGACCCAGGGGATAGAGGCTACAGTATCAAACTAAATGGCAAGGTGTTGGTGATCAGTGGTTCCGGCACACACACAGCGACTGGCTCATAAGGGGGAATGATTGTGACAAAATTAAAAAGCAAAAATCTTTCTATTATTAAGATTATGTTCTCGTCCGTGATCGCGCTGTTATCTATGTCAAATATGTTGCAAGCCACAGAAATAATACTCAGTCCTGCACAAAGTCTATGGCCCGCATACAATAATTACTTTGATAACATTAGTGATACATCGTCTGATGGATTGAACAACAAGAGATCTGAGGCAGTCCCGTATGCTATCCAGTCGCTCGCAAGATCCCTTGGTTCCGATCGCACGGTGGAGATAAGCGATTCTGAATATAGAACCCGTGTGTTTGAATATGTTCGCGACAACATCAAGACCACTTTTGAATTTGGTCTGCGCAAAGGGGCGCTTGGTGCATATTTTGACAATGCGGGCACATCATTTGATCAGGCCCAGCTGATGGTGGAGTTGCTTAGGCAACGAACCAACATGACCGCAAGTTATAAAATAGGAAACATCGCGATTACCGCTGCACAATGGGCCGATCTTTCAGATGTAACTGATGCCGCCGCCGCATGCATGTTATTGCGAGACGGCGGAAATCCAATTTTGGTTAACGGCACAGCCACGTGCCACTTAACGACGGGCAACGTTTCGACCATCAACATTTTAGGTGCTTGGGTATACAGCGGCACTTCCAGCTATGATCCTTCCTATAAAAAGCACTCAATGGAAACGGGCATTGACGTCGGAGACGCTGTGGTTTCTGGTGCGGGAACCTATAGTGAAAGCACTTTTTGGACGGCTGCGAGTACAGATACGGCGACTTCAAATGGTGTCCTCGAAATCTATGGTTCAGACATAACTGGCACTGGCGGTATTGAAGCCAAGCTCGAGGATTATGCAACCGATCTTGTCACTGAATTTAAGGATGTCGAATATAAAAAGTCACTCGCACAAATAGCAGGTGGTCGATACGTGGATCCCGCAGATCAGGTAAGCATTGGGTCAAGAACCCTGATCACCTATGGAACTTTGAACGGTGATGTGGCGGATAAATACCGCACTGCGATCCGCATCCAGTATAACGGCATCGACCATACCCTTTATGCTGATGAACTTTACGGCCTTCGTCTCTGGATTGATAATTCTGGCACCTATGACAAGCTGATGGCGGGAAGCGCTGATATAGCGACGGCGACTTCTTCCGGAGGTGATATGACCATTAGCATTGATCATCCTTATGCCGCGTCTAGTGGCGCCTACGGCGATCACAGCGTCACCATTTCAAACAGCGATATTGATACATCTGCGATTATCGTCGCACTTGGCAGTTATAGCCCGCAAATGGCGCGTCTGATGATGGATGACAGTTATCAGCAAAGCATCACCAGTGGCTCCAATGTGCCTGATACCGAAACTATGGCCCGTCTTGCTTTGGGCGCGAACTGGGCCATTCAATATGGCCAGTTGATGGATCTGGAATCTGCCTTGGGCGATGCGACAATTCACCATCATGATACCATTGGTGTGATTACCTCAGATGTTAACCATAACATTGCTACCGACCTTCGCACAAACATAAGTGTTATAGCGGACAATGGTCTGGGCGATGACCGTGACGCTTCCATTCATACGTTAAATACCGCTTCGGGTGTGCTTAAAAGCGCACTGATAAACCAGCCCCGTTATCTGAGTTCCGATGACATTCGCACCACTCACAGTATGTTTGCTGAAACCATTGCAGAAGGGCGGAAAATATATGAATTTACCAATTCAAATTATAGCTCGATTGATAGCCTCGTGGGTGGTACAGACGAATATAGCAGTGCACTGCGCACAGATATCAAGAATGATCTTCAGAATAACGCAAACATAGTCTATCTGATGGTCGAAGATCTTGAATTGCTGGACGGGTACGCGGACGCGGAACCCTTTCTGCGTTATGGCGGTGCAAGCTATGAAGATTATTTCGAAACGTTAATTGGCGATAGCATTGGTGTATATGGCGATGGCGATGGCATGGAAGACGCGGGCGATCTGCTCGGTGGCAATGCCGGTGACATCATCCGCGACATCAGTCCGCAATCGGTTTCTGGTGAATATGGTGACAGTGTTACCGACCTTGTCACCGGCGCGGGTGGCTTTCCCATGGCGCTGCCCTTTACCCGATCCTTCCAGCAAAGCCGCATTGATGCCCCTGACAAGGGCTGGATGCATAATTATGACATCACTGCTCGCACAACCAGCAATCCGACGCTGGCGCTTACAAACCCGATTGGCGCATCTCAGGCAATTGCCACTCTCCATGTGCTACGTGAAATGTATAAGGCGGAAAATTCTGATCTCTCTAAGCGGATCGTCACCGGCATACTGGTGGCCGATTGGTTCAGAAAGCAGCTCACCAATAACACTTTTACCATCCGCACCGCTGGCGGCAGTGACTTTTTTTATAAGCTCGCGGACGGCACCTATCATGCACTGTCCGGTAGTCTCGCGGAGTTAAGTTACAACAGTACAGCCGATGAGTATACCCTCACCGCCATATCCGGTAGCGACATGACCTTTGAAAATCCTGACAGCGGTATCAATAACGTAGGCCACTACCGCATAAAGGAAATGACCTGGCCCAACGGGCTTGATGTGGATTTTACCTATACGTCCGGCACCGATGATACGCTCAAGGTGGAAAATAATGTTGGTCGCGATCTCCTGATAACGGATACCGGTGGCGATGGTGACATCGACTATGTGGATGATAATGCGGGCCGACGGGTGAATTTTACCTACCATGGCACCACAGGCTATCTCTATAAATCGGAACTCAAGGCGCAAACGAGCGCCGCGCAAACCAAATATGGCATGGGCACCGAACTGCTTTGGCAGATTGACCACAGCTGGGTCAGCGCCAACGACGAATGGGAGATCAAGAAATTTATCCCGACGGATACGGTAAATGCCGTTGTGACCCACACCCTCAACAGGCTCGGGCAGATGGTTGAGAGTAAAGACAGGGAAAATAACATCAACGAATTTTACGCTGCCCAGCGCCGCGGTGAAGTTGTTGATGCCAACGGCGGCGTGACAACCACCCTGAATAACCATCAGGGCTTACCGTACAAGGTCACCAATGCTTTAGGCCTCACGAGCACATCAGAATATTATGATAGTGGTCTTCTGTATCGCGCCATTACGCCTCAGGGCAACGCTGTCAGCTATGATTATGATAAATACGGGAATACCATCTGGCAAAAGACCCATCCCAATGATGGCTTGGGCGGGACCGACTGGGACGTGGCCGACGAAATAAAAACTGAATATTTTTACTGTGATGCGACCACTGGCACATATTGCACCGCCGATAATCCCACCTTGCTTTATAAAACCACTGATGAACTGGGACGAAGCACCTTCATTACCTATGACAGTGCAGGGTTCCCGACAAAAACCACGCTTCCGAACATAAGCGTTTACGATGTGGATCTGGAAACAAGTTCCACTGAAACCCCGGAAACATTAATTTCTTACGTCAATGTCACCGCTGCTGGTGGCGGGACCTTGAAACTTCCGGAAATCGTCACCGATGCTGCCGGCACGGAAACCAAAACCGAATATTATAATACCGGTCTGGTTAAGAAGGTCACACAGGATTATCATTCTAACCTGTTAAGCGGCCTTAATATCAAACAAAGCTACACCTACGATGATCTCGGCAATCAGTATAGTGGCGTAAATCATCGCAACAATGAAAAGAAAACGACCTTTAATCTGCGCCGTCAGGTTAGCCAGACCATCAATGACTTTGAAGATGAAGTGACCTGGGCCTGGAGCGGCGGTTCCTGGACCAGCTCCGTCACTGATGTGCTTGATGTGGGCAAGGTTACCCATGAATTTGATGATGCCGGTCGCCCCATCAAGAGCAGCGCCTTTTTTGATACCGGCGTAAATGATTATCTGAAGGGCGAAACCGTCTATGACACTATGGGCCGGGTCAGCAAAAGCAAGGACCATGCCGGCAACGAAAGCACCATCAACTATACTCCGGTGCTGACCACTACAATTACGGTGACCAAACCGTCTACTGTCAGCGCGTCCAATATTCTCGCCTCCCACACCGGGGTGAGCAAGGTTGAAACCATCGATGCAGCGGGCCGCAAAACCCATGTTTATAGTGACATTCTCGGGCGTGCGATCCGTACGGACCTTGCGCCGGGAACTTTGGACGCGGCCACCGAAGAACAGGGCTACTATGAAAATGGCATGCTGGCCTGGGTCAAGGACGGTAATGGCAATGTCACCGAATATACCTATGATACGTATGGCCGGGCCAAGAAAACCATTTATCCTGATAATGGCGGCGCGTCCGATCACGACTTTCAGGAAGTGACCACACGAGATGCCATTGGCCGGGTGACCAAGCTCACCCACCGGGATGGCAGCACCGTGGAGCTTACCTATGACGCCCATAACCGCATCACCCAGCGGCTGGTGAAGAATAGCTTAAGCGTAACCGACGCCACTTATACCTTCAAGTTCGATATCCTGGGCAATACTGTCTATGCCAAGGTGGTTCGTGGTAGCGATACGCACATCATCACCAGCAAATATGATGCCCTCAGCCGTATTCTGGAGGAAGAAAGCCCCTTCAGCAGCTCTTCTGATTTTGTTGGTGTGATATATGACTATGACGATCTCAACGGCGAGCATGACATCATCTATCATTATGATGGCACGGCTTCTAACACCTATACGCTTCAGTATAACGGCTTCGGGCAGGTCTCAACGCTACGCGGGGTCGGTGGCAGCGTGCGGGCCAATTATACCTATGATGATATGGGCCGGATGACGGAAGTGGAATATTCCAACTTCCAGAAGATCAATTATAGTTACTTTGGCCCCAGTGAAACGGCCACCGGGCAGCTTCCCGGCGCACTCAAGCAGGTTGAAAACACCGCTGGCCCCAATCCGACCTTTGATTATGGGTATGATACCACCGGCAAAGTGACAGCCAAGACCGTGACCCCGACCATCTATCAATGGACCCCGGCGGCGGATGCCACCATCGACAGCACCCTCAATGCCCTGAACCAGGTCACGGATGATGACATTTATGGCACCAACTATGACTATGATGACCGCGGCAACATGATTGAGCAGGGCACGCGTGACCTCACCTGGTCGGTCGAAAATTACCTGCTTGAAGTCAAGGATGGTGCCACCACACTGGGGACCTATAAATACGACGCCATGGGTAGAAGAATCCAGAAAACCGCCGGTGGCACCACAACCCGCTATCTTTATGCGGGCGGTAATGTTGTTGCCGAACTTGACAGCAACAATGATCATATTCGCCGTTATGCTTACGGGCCCGGCGTTGACCGTCCGGCGCTGACCAATGATGGCACGTCCGGCGGTATTGAATATTATCATTATGACGGACAGGGTAATGTGATTGCCTTATCCGATAACACTGGCGGCGCCAGTGAAAATTATATCTATGATCCGTACGGCAAAACCGAAACCAATACCGGCAATGTCTACCGTCACAAGGGCCGCCGTCTCGATTTTGAAACCGGTTATTACTATTACCGTGCCCGCTATTACGATCCTGAAATCGGCAGGTTCCTTTCCGCCGACCCCATCGGGTATGGTGATGGCCTCAACATGTACGCCTTTGTCGGCAATGACCCGATGAATTACCGGGATCCCAGTGGCACTGATTTTTGTGCGGATAATCCAAATACATGCGAATCTCAGGAACAAGCTTGGAATCAATTGGTCAGTAATCCATGGGCGTCAGCAGGGCAAGCCTTAGGAGCTGTGGGATCGCCGAGTATGAATGTAGATGAAGCCGCATTTGTAGCTGCCAAAAATAGTGGAGATCCCAGAGCCCTTGCCCGTTTGAGAGCGCGGTACAACAATATGGGAGGATTATCATATTCAGCAGATTACTCCGGAAGCTTTGCTGAAGCAGGCTTGTCTACTTGGGTTTTGACCGGAAGGGTTGAAAGTGAACGCATTCATAATTTGCTCGTTGAGGCAAGAGACGCTCGAATATTTAACGAGATAATATTGCAACTCTTGGCGTATGCTAAAGCGAATCAAATTATAGATGGAGCTCTGTCGCCCGCACAATGGGTGAGACCACGACCAGGAACTCCAGGTAGTGTACCAATTCCGCCTCCACCAGAATGGCTTAGAAAAATAGAAAGGCAATTGGAAGGGATATTCCGACGTGCTGACGGTCCACATACCATTTTGTACAAATTGGTTGCAAGGGACGCTGGGATATATCCGTGCGTAGGAGTTTTTAAATGTGCAGGTTTGGGAAATGGTACGGGAAAGATCGTAACCACTGGTTGGTTGGACGCTGGCGGTGTATGGCGAATTGGTGTAACAAGTCAAATTCCTCCGAAAAGTAGATACCCTGAAAAATTTTATACAGGCCTAAATGTCACAATGATGGAGATAGATAACGGTACCCAAAAGCAAATGTTGTATCTTGAAAAGCTGATGCTAGTTCAATATTTCTTTACTCATGGGATGCTCCCATTGGGTAACCCTATTTTTAGATAACTAGCATTTGATTGCTCATTTCAAAACTTTAATGATAAGATATTGTAGATCAAACAGATGAGAGACAAATGGAGATTTCTATTATTCAGGTGACCGATGTAAACTCCGGAAAAAAATCGCGTATTGTCAATTGGCTATCCTTTTATTTAGGAATGTATTTCGCTGAAAAAGACTATGGAGAGGGAGTGCAACGCCTTTGTATTACAGTTGTTTTGACAAATGGTTTACATAAATTTGAAGAATTACAGGAAATGTATGTTACAAAATATGAATCGACATTTGACGACTGGTCAAGTTCGGGTGAACCTGTGGAAGGTAAAAGTCGCTTTTCGATAGCTTGTCTGTTTCCAGACGTTGAGTATGAAAAGTTTTGCCACGTGGAAGAAGAGCGTAGGATGGATATTCTTGTGCAGGCATTGGTGAAATCTTTGTCTAATTTTGAAGTGCCTCTTCGTGAAGTAAGTAATTTTGACCAAGCCAGATTTATTGAAGATTTTAAGCTCGTTGTAACTCAACAGGGGCTCTATTTTAAGCTGGCTAGCGACACGCAAGTGAGAAAAAGATTTGGAGAAGAAAATTTCTTTGAAATCGATAGAATACAGGAATCAAGAATGAACATAGATAACAATACTGACCTAGCATCAATGATTAAGATACTTCTAAACAAAAAGAAATTTGAAGAAGAAGAGTGGCTGGAAAGAGGCGTCAACCCTTCCTCATCTAATGTAATAGATAAAATGGTAGCTGTTACAAATGCATTTCTTGTTAGGCTTGATCATGCTGATGTCCTTGCAATATCGGATAATGACCAAAGGCTGGAAACAATTGAGGCTATTATGGATAAGATTCCATGGGATGATTTTGAGTCAGAAGAACGCGACTTTATCTTCGAGGAAATTACACCGGTTTTGATGAAACTGGAAGTCGATCTATCGATGTTGATGTAATTAGTGCGATGGCTCTTTGTACCATATAAATTTTTGATTATAGTTTTGTGAAAAGAACACCAATAACGCTGATAGTTGACAGAAATTTGAAGTATTATCTGAATTTTAGTATACTTTAACTTCGCAATAGAATGGGGGCGTCCATGAAATATCTTATTTTGATGTTGTCGATAACTTTTGTCTCAGGTTGCAAATCCAATACGTTTGAAGAAAACTTCGTTAGTAGAAGTTCGGCAGATGTCTCTGTGCAATCCTATGCTGCTTTGAACTCTGAGAAACCTCAAATAATTGAAACTGAAGAAATCTATGCAGATGTAAAAACGCTTATGGAGCAAGACTATGTGATGCTTGGTTTTAATGGTTTCGATGATACAATGAAATCTATGAAACTGGTGGAAGATTTTGCACAGAAAATTGGCGCAACCGATGTTCTTTATTCAAGAACTTATTTGGGCAAAAGATACAAAAATCCTGAGTATGCTGCGCAACCAGAACCTTATCGAGGTTCCATTAACGCAAAGTTGCCAGCAGGCGTAACAAACTATAAAAAGTATGAAAAAGTGAATATGTATCGGTATTCAGTATATTACCTTGTGAAAAACCGCTGATTTGTTTCTATTCATAAACTACACCTTTTCCAAAGACATTAGAATGAGCCCCGCTTTTTATGTTGGCGGGGGTTTTTCTAAAGGTGAAATTTCATCGTTAAACAATTGAAATCAATGAATCTTTATTGTACAATAAACGTAAATAACATTGAACTTGGGGGGAGTGGTTTTGGTAAAACCATCCAAAAATAAAAAATCCATGCACTTTTTTTACGGTCGAGGTGAATAGCGCGCGTTTGGCCCGCGCCAAACGCCCGACTGTTTTTTGGCACTTTTCCCCTGATCAAACCCACTTATCAAGGAAAACAGGATGAAGACAATATTTAAAATCTTAATGTTAGCCACTTTGGCCGTCTGCGCGCAGGGTGCGGCGTTCGCGCAAGGCTTAAACGCGTCCATGCAGGAAGTGATCATTGATGAAGCGACCAGCCATATTGAAAATAATCTGCCGGCCTATGCCCATCTGGTGAATAACACCGTCAGGATTGATGACGGTGGTGACGAATGGGTGGTGGTCTTTGAAAGCAATGTTCGCGGTGGTGTTGAAAGCGGCGCAAGCCCCGAAATCCGCATTTCAAAAACGACCCTGAAAGCGGTGGGTGCAAAGTAAGCCCGCTTTTTTTTGGGGCGGTAGTGGGTGACCTCGTGGGTGAGGCTACCCCTTACCCAGCATATATTGATTGATGACATTCTCGTACCATTCCTGCTTGCCGCTGATGGTCGCGGGCTCACCATTTGCGGCGGCCAGATCACGAAGATCAGTTAGGGATAGCTTCCCGGCTTCAAATTCCGCACCCTTGCCGCTATCGAAGCTTGCGTAACGATTGGCTTTATGGGCGGGAAGGGGGCTTTCGGTCAGGATCTTGTGGGCAATCTCAAGCCCGCGGGCAAACGCATCCATGCCGCCGATATGGCCGATGAAAATATCTTCCATGTCGGTGCTTTCGCGGCGTGTTTTGGCATCAAAATTAAGACCGCCGGTCCCAAAGCCGCCACCGGCAAGCACCACCATCATCCCGTGGACGCAGTCATACATATCAATCGGGAACTGGTCCGTATCCCAGCCGTTCTGCGGGTCCCCCCGGTTGGCATCAATGCTGCCGAGCATGCCGGCGTCGGTGCACATCTGAAGGTCATGGGCGAAAGTATGTCCCGCCAGCGTCGCATGATTGGCTTCAATATTCAGTTTGAAGTCTTTATCCAGCCCATGATGACGCAGGAAGCCAATCACTGTCTGCGCATCAAAGTCATATTGGTGCTTGGTGGGTTCCATAGGTTTTGGCTCAATCAGGAAGGTGCCTTCAAATCCACTCTCGCGGCCATAATCGCGGGCGGCAGTTAGAAACTG
Organism: Emcibacteraceae bacterium; assembly: GCA_028281625.1. GTDB lineage: Bacteria > Pseudomonadota > Alphaproteobacteria > Sphingomonadales > Emcibacteraceae > Pseudemcibacter. The sequence goes on from JANQJN010000045.1 coordinate 16,428, forward strand.
TGCCAGATGTTCCAGCTCCCGTTTGGTATCGGTGTTCTGCAGGCAAATGTAGCCTTCGCGGCCACCCCAGAAGACATAGTTTTCACCACCAAGTTCGATGGTGGCATCAATTGCCCCTTTAACCTGCGCCGCGGCGTGGGTGAGCACGTCAAAATTCGGGTTCGTAGAGGCGCCATTCATATAACGCGGGTGACTAAACACATTGGCTGTTCCCCATAGCAGCTTCATTCCTGTCTCGTTCTGGCGTTCTTTAGCTAAGGTGACCATCGCCTGCAGGTTCTTTTCCCGCTCCACCACACTGTCTGCATCCGGGGCCATATCGATATCATGGAAACAATAGTAAGGAACCCCCAGCTTGGTAAAAAGCTCAAAAGCCGCATCCATTTTCTGCCGCGCGGCAGTCATTTGATCAGGCGCATCATTCCATTCAAAGACCTGTGTTCCCGGGCCAAAAGGATCCGCGCCAGTGCCACAGAATGTATGCCAGTAACAAACCGCAAAGCGAAGGTGATCCTTCATGGACTTCCCACCGATCATTTTATCTGCGTCATAATATTTGAACGCCAGCGGGTTATCAGACCCTGGCCCTTCATAGGCAATCTTTGAAACGCTGTTAAAATATTCTTTATCACCAACAAATACTGTCATTCTCTTTTCCTATTTGTAATGTTGACAGATCAGGGAAACGAACGCCTGATAGTCCTTGTAAATGCTTTCGTACTCTTTCACCGCTTCCGGGCTTGGGGAGCATCCCTTGCTTTCATCTTCGAACAGGTGATCTTCACAGATGATCTTAAGTGCTTTTGGAATTCCGGTGTGTTTTTTATGGGCCCAGTAGGCTTGTATCGCGGCCCCGAAGGCTGCATTTTCTTCTTCGATCAGCACCCTTACTGGCAGATTGAGGATATCCGCGCAAATCTGACGCCAAAGTGCACTTTTTGCCCCGCCACCGGTCAGGGTCACCGCGTTAAAGCTCATGCCGCAGCGCTCAAAGGCTTCAAGCCCTGCTTTCAAGTTAAAGATCGCCGCTTCCATAGTGGAGCGGATCAGATGGGCATTGGTTGTATTACGGCCATCAAGACCAAAGACGGAGGCCTTGGC
>JANQJN010000049.1 GCA_028281625.1 Emcibacteraceae bacterium
TGCATTTTTTTTAAAAAAAAGCTTGGCATCTAATGTTGAATGGATTAAATAATCCTCATCAGTGACGAAAAAATTAAAACGCGCTGATTCTCAAGTAATTTTAAGTTTTCTGTGTTTAGTTGAGTGGGCCAATCTAGTAATCAGAACCAAGGGTTTCTTGTTTTGGTTGCCCGGGTTAGTGGGTCGACTCTGCTTGCGTGTGTTATGCGTAATTGTACGTAATAAAAAAGTAATAAAATTATAACTTTAATACACACAAAATTAAGGAATTGTTAAGAATTATTAAGGATTATTTAAAAATGTTTAGTATGTGTAAATTCTGGGGTAACCTGAATGACGAATGATGGCAACCAATTGAGCCGCAATGAAAATGATTTATCGCAAGTCGCTGAAAAAGCAGCAGAATTTCTAAGAACATTAGCAAATCCCAATCGTCTGATCATCCTAGTCCGTTTGCTGGAGGGGGAGGCATGTGTAGGTGATTTGGAGAAAAGTTTGAATATTTCTCAATCCGCTCTTTCTCAGCATCTCAGCCGCATGCGCAGCGAAGGCATTTTATCAAGACGTCGGGAAAGTCAGCAAATTTTTTACTCGATTGTTGACGATCGAGTTGAGAAATTCATCGACCTCGCGAAAGAGAACTTCTGATACGCTAGCTGAAGAGGTGCTGAGTGGATAACTCAGCTATCAATTCGACCGTATACAGGTCAACCATAATAAGAATATTATAATATTCTAAAATTCTATTATAAGTTTTATTTTAACTAAACCTTGGGTCCAATCTTCCCACTCTGGGATAGTATAATTGCGATGGGTCTGGTTTTTGGGAATTCGGAAAATGTAATCATCAGGATAGCGGTGAATGGAACGCTTAAAAACATTCCTGCAATTCCCCAAATGCTTCCCCAAATCGCAAGGGACAACATCACAACAAGTGGACTTAAATTTAACGAGTTACCCATCAGTCGTGGTTCCAGAATATTACCAATGGAAAACTGAATAAGGCCAAGCGAAGTGATAATTATCAAAAAGGGTGTGAATGTGGGAAATTGCACGAGACTTAGAAGCGCGGGAAAAAGCACTGCGAGCATTGATCCAACTGTTGGAATATAATTCAAAAGAAAGATAATAAAGGCCCAGAAGCTGGCATAGTCAACATCATTCAGAATCAGCACGACGTAACATGCGCCGCCGGTTAAAAGACTGACAAAAGTTTTAACGGCGACATAAGTTTCAATCTTCACCGATACGGTGCTGATTATTTCCTCAATTGTGCCTTCATACTTCGAGCCATTCATGAGCGCACGAAGCTTGGTCTTGAAACTCGCCTGCTCAAGAAAAATAAAGAGTACATAAATTAGAATAAGGCCTGCATTTCCAGCGATCCCCGCCATTGTACCTGCAATGTTGCTGATAAAGGGACGCAAATTAATCTGACCAATCAGTTGAGTAAGGTTGGGCTGATTTTCAATTCCAAGCGCCGTGTAAAGACGGTCTGACAGCTTTAGCAGGTTTTCTTGATAGAGTGGGGCGGCAGCACGCACATTGGCAATGTTGTTGCTGATCATATCCACAAGCAGATAAAGCGAAATCCCCATCGTAACTAGTGCGGCTACAAAGCATATGGATTTTGGGATGCGTACACTCCCCAGCTTAACTTTATGATAATAATCCGCGAGTGTATTAATCAGGTACCAGATAACAACGCTAATCAGGAACGGAACAATCAAATCTCGACCCACGACCATTATATAAACGGTCAGGACAATTATACCCAGTCCCCCGGCATATGCCAAAATCCCCATCTGAACATATCCTCCTGATAGAATTTTCCACAGATTGTTGTCTCTTACCATAAAAAGGTCAAGTTTTAAGTGTTGCATTTGAAATCTTAATAAGTGAAACTAAATTTGAGGAGAGTAGGAGAGACATTATGAAAAAACTTTTGATGGTTGTTGTTGTTCTTGGTCTGTTGGGCGCAGGTGCATTCTTTTATTTATCTTCAAATGCAGGGGGATTAATCAGAGACGGCGTTGTGGCCTATACCCCACCAGTGATTGGTGCGGATGTTGAACTGGCCAGTGTTGACCTGGATACAACTTCGGGGACAGCGTCCCTGAACAACATGGTAATCGGCAATCCTGAAGGATTTAAATCTGAACATCTTTTCAAGATGGACCAACTCATGGTCAGGATGGATACAAGCCTTGAGAATCTGACCAGTGATATCATCAGAATTAACGAAGTGCGCCTTGAGGGTGCGGATATGATTTATGAAATCGGATCAAACGGAAACAATATCGGTAAAATTCAGGAAAACATTGATGCTTATTTGGTTTCGATGGGTATAGAAACTGAAAGCGAAAGCGAAAAGAAGTTCATCATCGATGATGTTTATGTGAATGGTACGAATGTGAAGGTAGCGAGTGATCTACTTGGTGGACGCGGCGTGGGTTTTCCGCTTCCGGACCTTCATCTTAGTGGCATTGGTGAACGTGAAAATGGTGTGGTTGCTTCCGATGCCCTTAAGCAGATTTTTGGCGCAATCAGCTCCAGTGCGCAACAAGCTGCCACAACGGGTGCTGTAGGCGACCTCCTTGGCGGCGCGGTAGATGTTGGGGAAAATGTCGTAAAGGAACTGGAGGATAAAGTGGTTGATGAAGTTGGGGACAGGTTGAAAGGTTTAATTCCGCCAATGTAATCGAGGAGTAATAGGAAAGGGAGAAGCCTTGGAATTCGGATTTATCATTCTACTCGTTATTCTGATCGCGCTTTATCTGATGTATGTGCGCCTGATTAAATTGAAAAATGGTGCACTGGAGGCACTATCATCCATTGATGTGCAGCTCAAAAAACGTCACGATCTGGTGCCGAACATTCTGACTATCGCCAAGAAATTTATGGAGCATGAAGAAGCGGTGCTGACCAGAGTTACCCAGATGCGCTCTATATCCGCGAGCGATTATGATAAAAATAATCCGGAGGAAGTAGCACAACATCTGGAAGCTCATAAGCTGCTCCAATCCGCGATGATGAATTTGTTTGCGGTTGCCGAAAATTATCCTGACTTGAAATCGCAGGAAACCATGATCCGCGCTCAAGAAACCTATGAAGAAGTGGAAGGTCATATTTCAGCGGCGCGGCGGTTTTATAATTCCTCTGTTGGCGATCTTAAAAATGCGGTTGAAATTTTCCCAAGCAGCATGGTCGCCGGACTGATTGGAATCAAGGCTATGCCCTTTTTCGAAATGGATGATGCCGAGCGCGCGCCGGTGAATGCAGCTGATATTCTCTAGGTTCATTTAACTATGAATTTTGAGGGACTATCGGAAAAGCTCAATGGTTTCAATCGATACTATGAAAATGACCTAAAACCAACCCTTGCGGCGTTGGAGGCTAAACGTAAAAAGGCTTTTTCAAATCTTGTCATTGCTGGAACTGTTGTTGCTGCAATCATTGTTGCGTTATTGGTGCTTGCGGAAAATGAAGATCTGGCAATTGTTGCCGGGTTGGTCGGATTATGTGTTCTAGGGTATTTTTTTTACAAACTTTCAGATGCAATACATGGGGCCAAACTCAGTGTTCTACCAGTAGTATGTAACTTTCTTGAATTTGATTACAGTAGTTCGCCAAGAGTAAATTTACTCGGAAGGTTCAGGCATCTTTCTTTGTTACCATCATATGATGAAGAAAAACGTGAAGATGAAATTTCGGGTTCTCTCCAAGAGGTGCAGTTTTGGCTACAGGAAGTGAAGCTGATTGACGTTGATCATGATGAAGACGGTGAATCGCGCACTACGGTATTTAGAGGACTGATTTGCTATTTTGATTTCCACAAAAATTTTTCAGGAACAACGATTGGCAGAAAAGATTACACAGCACTGGGTAATCTTTTTACAGATGTTTTTACGAAAGGTGAGCGGGTGAAGCTGGAAGATCCTGATTTCGAGCGTAATTTTCAAGTGTTTTCAAATGATCAAGTTGAGGCAAGGTATTTATTGAGTCCACGTTTTATGGAGAGGATGCTTAGGTTAATTAGAGTGTCAAATGTAAATGATATTCAGTTTGCTTTTGACAGTGGCAAACTTTACTTGACGCTGGAAAGTTCAAAAAAATTTTTTGAAGGTGGCGGGAATAAATTGGACAGCCGAGCCTACGTACAAAATATCATAAATGATGTAGGCCTTATTTTTGATGTTGTTAAGACCTTGAACCTTACGCAAGAGACAAAGGTTTAAGTTTTAGCAATATTTTTGTTTGCTAAAATGGCGTTTGATCCTATCTATATAGAATAACAAAAATATAAGTAGGAATTACCTATGATCGAATGTCAGAAACACTTGTTTGATATCCCGGATGGGGTGACGTATTTGAATGCGGCTTATATGGGACCGCTCCTTAAATCATCAGCTAGAATTGGCGCGGATGCGGTGCATAAAAAACTTAACCCGTGGGACATTAAAATCGACGATTTTTTTGATCCGCCCAATCGGTATTACGCGCTTGCAGCTAAGATGATTGAGGCAAACGCTAACGATATTGCAATTGTGCCATCAGTATCATACGGCACCGCTATTGCGGCCAAAAATATTTCGGTAAAGGCAGGGCAAAAAATTGTTGTGATGGCCGATCAATTTCCATCCAATGTTTATCCTTGGATTGATCTTGCTGAAAGTAATGATGCTACCATTGAAACGGTGCCCTGGCCAAGTGACGATAATTGGACCCGTGCGATAGTGGACGCTATAGACGATGGCACTGCGATCGTAGCGACCGCCAATGCTCATTGGACCAACGGTACATTGATTGACCTCGTGGCTGTTGGTGAAAAATGCCGTCAAGTAGGAGCCGCTTTGGTTTTGGATCTGACCCAAACTCTTGGTGTTACACCCTTTTCGGTAAAAGATGTGGATCCGGATTATATGGTGGTCGGCAGTTATAAATGGCTGCTTGGTCCTTATTCTCTGGGCTTCATGTATGTAGCACCGCGCAATCAAAACGGAAAACCCATTGAAGAAAGCTGGATCACTCGAAAGGGAGCTACAGATTTTGCCCGTCTGGTGGATTATAAAGAAGCCTACGAAGACGGTGCCCGTCGTTTTGATATGGGTGAAAAAAGCAACTTCATTAACATACCCATCGCTATTGATGCCATGGAGCTTCTTGTGGGATTAGGGACCGAGAATGTCGCGGCATATATTAAAACCCTTACGGATTATATCGCCGAGCGTGCCCGATCCATCGGCCTTAATGTTGCCGACGAGCAGCAACGTGTTTCCAACCTAATTGGCATAAATTTCACGAGTGGTGTACCAGAAGGTGTGGCAGAAAAACTGGCGGAGAAAAAAGTCTACGTCAGTATTCGCGGTGACAGTATTCGGATTGGCCCTCATATTTACAATGATAAGGCTGATGTTGATCGATTGTTTGATGTACTTGAAAGTTCATTGTAAATGACAGCCGGCATTGAAATAGAGCGTAAATTTCTTGTAATAGCCCGGCCAGACCGAACGCCGGATAAGGTTCATAAAATCCGTCAAGGCTATGTGGCCCGGGAAAATGGCAATACGGTTCGCGTTCGTGACAAAAATGGCAAATATATCCTGAGCATTAAAACAAATTGTGCCGGTGCGGGTCGCCACGAGCTTGAATGGGAAATCACCCAAGAAGAAGGCGAGATTTTGTTTGCGTCACTTGGGCACGCGCCTATCGTCAAGACCCGCGAAGTTTATAAAGCAGGAGGCTTGGCATGGGAGCTGGATATTTTTGAAGGCGATAATGTGGGCTTGATTGTCGCTGAGGTCGAACTGGAAAGTGAAAATCAGCAGGTGGATCTTCCGGAATGGGTTGGTCCGGAAGTCACAGGATTATCCAAATTTCTAAACGCAAATATCGCCGATAATCCCTTTAGTAAATGGGGAATTACCTATCAGGGACTGGTGGAGCGAATGTCTTAGGTCTATTTTCCACCGGCAGGAAGATGTTCGCGCAAATACCTTGTCATATGGCTGAACAAATGCTGCTGCGTGTTTTTGCCTGCGCGAATGCCGTGGGCCCGCATTGGATACGACATCATTTCAAACGGTTTGTTATGCTCAATCAGCTCATCAATAAGATATTCTAGGTTTTGGTAATGAACATTATCATCGCCGGTACCGTGAATGATTAGCAGATTGCCTTTTAGCTGATCCACATAATTTATTGATGATCCTTTGTAGTAGGCGTCTTCACCTTTTTCAGGAAGGCCAAGATAACGTTCCTGATAAATGCTGTCGTAGAGCCTCAGGTCGGTGACACCGGCCACTTGAATGCCTGTCTTATAGATATCCGGATAACGTGTCATGGCATCAAGGGTTGATGATCCGCCGCCACTCCATCCCCAGATGCCGACACGATCCGCATCAAGGAAATCATGCTTATTAAGAAGTTCGGTCACTGCTTGTGACTGTACTTTTGAGGACAGCTGTCCAACCTGCTTGTAAATATCTTTACGCCATTTGGCACCTTTGGGTGAACCGCCTCCCTGGTTGTTAAAGCTTGCGACCACATAACCTTGTTGAGTGAGCATGGTATGCCAAAGATAACGATTGCCACCCCAACTGTCGGAAACGGTGCGACCGCCTGGATATCCATAGACAAAGACAAATAGTGGATATTTTTTGTTTTCATCGAAATCCGGCGGGTACATCATGAAACTGTCATGGGAGGAACCATGAGGAACATCAGTTATGAATAGCTCTTGCTTGCCGCGGTCAAGAGCAGCGACAGCTTGATGCAGTTTTTCATTGGCGACCATCACTTTTTCACTATCGTGGGCCGGTAGTGATACCAAATCGATCACCGGTGGTTTTCCAAAGCTTGAATATGTGTGAAATGCGTATTTGCTATCCGGTGCCAAATTATAGCTGTGGGTGCCCGGCTGATTCATAGGTGTCAGACGCTCCTCATTTGGCTCACCATCCAGATTTACCCGGTAAAGATACTGCTGTGTCGCATTATCTGGGGACGCAAGGAAATAGACCCATCCCCCGTCTTCATCCACATTAAGCACCCGGATCACATCATAATCACCCGTGGTAAGCAGGCGTTCTTCCGATCCATCACGGGAAATACGGTAAAGGTGGCGCCAGCCATCCTTTTCGCTGAAGAAGGTGAAAGATGCACCATCCTCCAGCCAGCGCATGCCGTCCGCGCGCATATCCACCCATGCTTCATTGCTGTCTTTAAGCACTGTTGTAATTGCTCCGGTTGCTGCATCACCCAGCATCACATGATTGACATTTTGCAAGCGATTAAGCTGCTGAATAAGCACTTCATCGGGGCTATCGGCCCACTGCATTTTGGCAATATAATGCTGACGCGGATCCCCTGGTACGCTAAACCATGTGGTCTCACCCCCGGTGGCAAGCACACTGCCCACGCGCACGGCGCTATTTGTGGTGCCGGCTTTCGGGTACTGAAGCGGTACGGGTTTTGAATATAAATCGCTGGTGTTATCCATCATGTAAAAAGTACCAACACCGGTGGTGTCCGACTGCCAATAGGCGATCCGTTTACTATCCGGGCTCCACATAAACGCATCGCGAAGGCCCAGTTCTTCCTCATAAACCCAGTCACCGGTACCGTTGACAATAAATTCATCGCCATCGATGGTTAGGGTCGTTACATCAGCACTTTCAATGTTTTCCACATAGATATTATTTTCATACATGTAGGCAATCATGCTGCTATCAGGCGAAAACTTTGCATACATCAAGCTTTGTGATGGGGCTTGGATGCCGATCTGGCGTAAGGCCCCGTTTTCAAGGTTTAAGATCCAGTAATCACCAAAGCTGTTGAGGCGGCGAAATTTTCGGGTGTTGGTGGATATCATGATGTATTTGCCATCTTCCGACCATTTATAGTCGGAAATGGTCAGCGGCTTGTCTTCACCATCTGGAATAAGTTGTGCGGCACTAATCAGAATCTCTTTTTCACCACTAAGGGTATTGTTCTTAACAATATCAAAGCCGTCTTTTACGTCAGCGCTCACGTCAATGGTCGTATAGCTTTCGCCGCCATCAATCCATTTGCTGCTGGGAAGCCGGTCCGCAGAAAAATCATTGCCGCCATAAATGCGTTCAACCGTAAGCTGGCTCGCATCCTGTGCAGCGGCCGCAAATGGCAAGGTTAAGAGAATAAGAAACACTGATAATTTTTTCATAATCCACCCGATATCTGATTGTTATGGGATAGACTATAATGAGCTTTTACGCGCAAAACAATTGCGGAATTACTTCTCTTTCAGGACTTCGTAGGCGGCCTTGACCTGTTGAAATTTGATGGCACTGTCCGCGTCGCCCATATTGGTGTCGGGGTGGTAACGCTTTACCAGCGCACGGTAGGCTGATTTAATGTCTGCCTCGGTGGCTTCGTCATCAAGATCAAGCATCGCAAGCGCGTCTGAGCGGCGTTCTTCTTTGCCATAGGTTTGCGGCGCATCATCGAACGTACCAGCACTGCGGTATCCCTTGGCACGCCGGAATTCTTCCTGGGCGCGTTTCATGGCTTCTTCGCGGGAAAGGCCATCGAAATAATTCCAGTTTTTATTAAATTCGGCTGCATGGGGCTGGCAGAAATACCATTTGTCACGGCTGTCGGGTGCCTTTGGGGCCGGGAAATCGCCAGGCTCGTCACATCCATCATAGTCGCACGTGCGTACGGAAACCGGGTCCCGTTCGCTCGTATATTCGCCCCATTTGGGGAATGTCCATGATTTGGATCGTGACATCATTTATTCCATGCAGTAAAAGTGCATAACTAACAGTTTTTATAAAGCATAAACAAGCCTTATTTAGAAAAAGTGAACATGACTTATATCTTACGCGACGCACGAAAAGAAGAAGCAAAAGAACTGGCGATCCTGATCAATCATGCAGGGACCGGGCCACGCAATAATGGTATTGATATTGTCGGCTGGGCCGAAGCCGCGGAGGACGACGAAGGCCCATTCGATTACGGCGCACGCATTGTATCATCCGAAGATGATATGTTTAGTTACAATAACATTCGCGTGCTGGAAACGGGCGGCAAAATCGCCGCAATGGCCTGCTGCTTTGAAGCGTTTGAACGTACACCAGAGCAAATGGAACTGATCCCGGAACAATTTCGGGTCTTCAAGGAACTCACCAGCACCATCCCAGGTGAATTTTATCTGGACAGCATCGCGGTGCTTCCGGAATTCCGCGGCCATAAATTTGGCCAAGCCATGCTTGAGGACTGCATTGATAAAGCGAGGAAGCAGGGCTACCCGTCCGTGTACCTGATCGCCTTTGCTGAAAATATCCCGGGTGTACGGATGTATGAAAAGAATGGTTTTAAAAAAGTGGACGCGCGCATGTCCAATGGCCATCCCGACATGCCCTATGAAGGGGAAGTAGTGCTTTATAAACGGGATGTTTGATCAATGATCAAAAAAGCACGGATAATCCCATTGGTACCAGTTGACTGGGGAGAGGAGGAACAGCGGGATGTTACCCTTCTGGAGCTTACTACAACAGATGGGATCACCGGTCTGGGCAGTGCTTATACCGGGACCAATGCGGTGAAGGAGGCGCTCGGTACTTACCAGCAGAATCGTGCTTTAAATAGTGCCACTGATGACGAGCGGATCATGGCCAACAGTGCCGTTGATATGGCGCTGTGGGACATTAAAGGGAAGCAACAGAATAAACCGATCAGTGATCTTCTGGGTACGCGACATCATGACCGGATCCTCGCCTACGCCACATTGGATGTGAAGATCACCAATGCCGAGCGCGGCGACCAGATTGAGCAGGATATCCGAAAAATTCTAACTCTCGGTTTCAAGGCGGTGAAAATCTGTATTGATTTTTTTGGTTATCGGGATGGCACCAAAACAGAAGAAGAGTGGGATGCATTTGAAACTGCTCACCTTCGGCATTTAAGGGATATTGTCGGTCCGGACATTCGGTTGATGATCGATATTTTTGGCTCAGACCCCATCTGGCCCAACGGGTATGACTGGGCGCTTGGGACAGCGCG
>JANQJN010000051.1 GCA_028281625.1 Emcibacteraceae bacterium
GGGGTATGCCAACCTTAAAAAGGTTCATCAATGGAACCTTGATTTTGTGGGTAACAGCGCAGCGGTAGAAAAATACCAAGATCTCGCTGACCGTATTGATGAGGCGCTGGCTTTCATGGAAGCCTGCGGTATTGATCCAAACAGCACGGCGCTTCAGGGGACGGATTTTTATGTATCCCACGAAGCATTGCTCCTTCGTTACGAAGAAGCGCTGACCCGTGTCGATAGCACCACAGGTGACTGGTATGACACTTCCGGTCATATGCTCTGGATTGGGGATCGGACCCGCATTAAAGGCGAAGCGCATGTTGAATTTCTGCGCGGAATTCAAAACCCGCTGGGCCTTAAAGTTGGGCCGACAACGGACCTTGATGAACTGATTGATATCATTGATATCCTGAACCCTGAAAATGAAGCTGGTCGCATCACGCTGATCTGCCGCATGGGGGCAGGGATCGTCGAAGACAAACTTCCACCGGTGATCAAGCGGGTTGAAGAAGAAGGTAAAACCGTTGTCTGGTCGTCGGATCCTATGCATGGCAACACAATTTCAGCGGCTGGCGGTTTTAAAACGAGACCTTTCGAGGACGTGCTTGCAGAAATTCGCCGTTTCTTCCGTATTCATCGTAGCATGGGTACTTACGCAGGGGGTGTTCATTTTGAAATGACCGGTCAGGATGTGACCGAATGCACGGGTGGTGCTGAAGCCATTACCGAAGAAAAACTGGCTGATCGTTACCGCACACACTGTGATCCGCGATTGAATGCGTCGCAAAGCCTCGAGCTGGCCTTCCTGATTGCCGAAGGACTTAAAGAAGAGCGGGACGAGCGAGCGAAAGAAGCCAAACAGGCTTCAGCTGCAAATTAGGGATTACCATGCCAGATGACCAGTGCACTAAAGATCGTATTAGCGACCACCAACCCGACAGTTGGTGATATAAACGGCAATGCATCGCAAATCCTTGCGGTGCGTAACGAACATATGCACGCTGATCTGATTGTTTACAGTGAACTGGTGCTGATTGGATATCCCCCGGAAGACCTTGTCTTAAAACCCGCTTTCCAACGCGATGCCATGGACAAAGCGGTCGAGCTTGCGGCCGTGACCAAAGACGGCGGTCCGGCAATGTTAATTGGCAACCTTTGGGTAGAGGGAGGCAAGCTTTATAACAGTGCGCTTCTCCTTGCAAATGGTACTATTTCAGCGATCCGTCATAAACGAGAACTGCCCAATTACGGCGTTTTTGATGAAATCCGCCTGTTTGAAGCTGGGCCGTTACCTGAGCCTATCGCATTTAAGGACGTAAAGCTTGGCGTAATGGTCTGCGAAGACATGTGGTTCAGTGCAGTAACCGAACATTTAACCAACAAACATAGTGACATTCTTATTTCCATCAATGGCTCCCCGTTTGAAACCGAAAAAGCCGATGTGCGATATGATCACGCGCGCGGCCGGGTTAAGGAAAGCGGGCTACCTCTTGTATATGTAAACCAAGTCGGCGGACAGGACGAATTGGTCTTTGACGGTGAAGGATTTGTACTTGATGCGGCAGGCGCATTCGTGGTTCGTCAAAATTCGTTTGTTGAAGAAACGACGGTAACTCATTGGGATAAAAGTGATAATGGTAAATGGATGTGTGACAGCGGCGATGTAGCCGAAAAGAATGGTCGTCTGACTGATATTTATCGAGCTGTCATGTTTGCTACCCGGGATTATGTCAATAAAAACCGTTTCCCCGGCGTGGTCATCGGTATGTCTGGCGGGGTGGATAGCGCGCTCAGCGCCATTGTCGCGGTGGACGCCCTTGGTGCTGATCGGGTGCATCTGGTGATGATGCCGTCGAAATATACATCCGAAGAAAGCCTTATTGATGCCGCCGATGCCGCGTCAATGATGGGCTGCGGCATTGATAATATTCCCATCACCGATGCGGTGGGAGCGTATGACAAAATGCTTGAGGCCAGTTTTGCAGGGACCGAACCCGATACCACCGAGGAAAATATTCAGTCGCGGATCCGCGGCATTATCCTGATGGGCCTCAGTAACAAGTTCGGGAAAATGGTACTTACCACCGGCAATAAATCTGAAATGTCCGTGGGATATGCAACCATATATGGCGATATGTGTGGTGGTTATAACGCGCTTAAGGATGTTTATAAAATGGATGTGTTCGCGCTTTGTCATTGGCGCAATGAAAATCATCCGGAAGGTGCGCTTGGCCCGCGCGGACAGATTATGCCGGTGAATATTATTGAAAAACCGCCGACCGCGGAGCTGCGCCCAGATCAGAAGGATGAGGATAGCCTTCCGCCTTATAAGGAACTGGATGATATCCTGGAATGCTTGATTGAAGAAGAAATGCCCGCGCGCGATATTGTGAAGCGCGGCCATACTCAGGAAACAGTTGCACGTATTCAGCATCTCCTTTATATCGCAGAATATAAGAGACGACAGGCGCCCCCGGGCGTTAAAATTACAAGTAAGAATTTTGGCCGTGACCGGCGCTACCCGATAACAAATGGGTATAGAGATAAACACACCTAGAAGGTGTTCAAAGAATAAAGACAGTTAGGATAAAGAATGTCTGTAAAAGTAAGATTTGCCCCAAGCCCGACAGGTCGGCTTCATGTGGGAAACGTTAGAACCGCAATTTCAAACTGGCTATTCGCCCGTAAAATGGGCGGTGTATTCTTTCTGCGTATTGATGATACCGATGTGGAGCGTTCAACCCAGGAATATGAAGACGGTATTCGTGAAGACCTGATCTGGCTTGGCCTTAACTGGGACGAAGAAGCCCACCAGTCAAAACGCTTTGACCGTTACGATGAAGTAGTTGAAAAATTGAAATCTGACGGGCGCCTTTACGCCTGCTATGAAACAGCACAAGAGCTTGAACTTAAAAGAAAAATTCAGCTGGGACAGGGCAAACCACCACTTTACGATCGTACAGGACTAAACCTCACTGACGAAGAGAAGGCAGCGTTCGAAGCAGAGGGTCGCAAGCCACACTGGCGCTTTAAACTGCAAACACCGGCACGTGTGGAATGGGATGATCTTGTGCGCGGTCATCAAAATTTTGATATTGAGGCACTCTCTGATCCGATTTTGGTCCGTGAAGACGGTAGCTACCTGTATACCCTGCCATCGGTAGTGGATGACATTGATTTTGGCATTACCCACATCATGCGCGGTGAAGATCACAGCGCCAATAGTGCCGTACAAACACAAGTGTTTGAAGCATTGGGTGCCAAGGCACCGGAAATGGCACACTTCGCGTTGCTAACAGGCGCAAAGGGTGAAGGGCTTTCAAAACGCCTTGGTTCCGCATCGATTAAATCATACCGCGAAGAAGACGGCCTTGAAGCCATGAGCATCGTCAGCCTGCTTGCTAAAATTGGCTCATCGGACCCGATTGAGCCATTCACGAGCATGGAACCACTGATAGAGCAGTTTGAATTTTCAAAATTCTCACGGGCGACAGCCAAGTTCGACCCTCGGGATCTTGAGCTGCTGAATGCTAAAATTCTTCATGTAACTGAGTATGCTGTGGTTAAAGACCGGCTGGATAGTGGTGTTACAGAGGACATCTGGAACGTGGCCCGGGCCAACATTGAAAAACTGGCAGACGCTGGCGACTGGCTGCATATCATTAAAGGTCCAATTAAGCCTGAGATTAATGATGGTGAATTTATAGCGAAGGCAGCAAAGTTGTTACCTGAGGGTGAATGGGACGCGACCACTTGGAAAATCTGGACAACGGCTGTGAAGGAAGTGACTGGAGCAAGGGGTAGAGATTTGTTTATGCCATTGCGGCAGGCTCTGACTGGACTTGATCACGGACCGGAAATGGCGCCTTTACTTCCGTTAATTGGTGAAGAAGAAGTTAGAAAAAGGCTTAGTACAAATCCTTTGCATTATAAGTTACATGAAGATACGCAAATATAATGGAAACTCAGCTTAAAATATACAATACACTAATTAATGACAAAGATGTTTTTATACCGATTAGCAAGGATCATATCACAATGTATGTGTGTGGACCGACGGTGTATGATTATGCTCATGTGGGTAATGCGCGCCCGGTTGTTGTGTTTGATACGCTTTACCGATTATTGAAACATATTTACCCAAATAGAAAAGTGATTTACATGCGTAATATCACCGATATCGATGATAAAATTATTGATAAAGCTCAAGAGTTAATGAAAAAATCATCTGATTATAATAACGTTGATGAAGCCAGTACTGTGATAACTCAAAAGTTTCAGCGTATTTATGAAGAAGACATGGCGCAGCTTAATGCCAAACTTCCTGATGTGATCCCGAAGGCAACCGATTATGTGACCCAAATGATCGAAATGGTGTCAGGACTCATTGAAAAGGGGTATGCTTACGAGGCCGACGGCCACGTGCTGTTTGAAGTTTCCAAAATGGATGATTATGGGAAACTTTCCGGACGCAGTGTTGAAGACCTGATCGCAGGTGCTCGTGTTGATGTGGCCGATTATAAGCGGGAAGGGGCGGATTTCGTGCTCTGGAAGCCATCCACGGATGAACAGCCGGGGTGGGAAAGCCCTTGGGGCCGTGGACGCCCAGGTTGGCATCTTGAATGTTCTACTATGATTTCGGGTATTTTAAAAACTATTCCCAATGCTAAAGAAACTATCGATATTCATGGTGGCGGGCAGGATTTGATATTCCCACATCATGAAAATGAGATTGCACAAAGCAAATGCGCCCATGATGGAGAGCCGCTGGCGAAATATTGGATGCATAATGGCTATCTGACCGTGGACGGTGAAAAAATGTCTAAATCATTGGGTAATTTTATCACGGTTCATGATCAATTGAAAAAACATGGCCGAAAAGCAGGGGAAGCAATTAGGTATCTTTTACTTAGCGCACATTACAGACAGCCAGTAGATTTTAGTGAGTCCGCCTTGGAAATGGCAATGAAGCGACTGGACAACTGGTATAGGCTAACAGAGAACGTTGAATGTGAACTTGAAGATGTATCCGAAGATTTGATGTCAGCATTGACAAATGATTTGGATACTCCAAAAGCTATTTCTATCTTGCATAATCTGAGAAATCAAATAGCTCATGCGAATGATGATGCAGAATTGTTAAAGAGAAACCTAAAGGCAGGTGCAAATCTATTGGGGATGTTAGAGAAAAGTGCTGATGAATGGTTTGGACGTGAGGAAGGTGAAATGTCTATTCATCACGATGATGACGTAGCCGCAGTTGAAGGGGTAGTGGGCTCTTTAAATGTTACACTTGACGATGTTACGTTAAAAGCTACTGGAAATGTTGGACAAAAAGTTGAACTTGGGTTAGCCGAAGAGATAAGTGAAGCATTACCTGTTATGAGTAATCAAGAGATAGATGCTTTGGTTGAAGAGCGATCTCAAGCTAAGAAGAACAAAGATTTTGAGAAAGCTGATAGAATTCGCGATAAGTTAAAAGAGTATAATATCACCCTTCTTGATGGCCCAGGCGGCACCACATGGGAAAAGAAGTAGTTTATGGCCGGGACCAACCATAAGGAAGCGTCAAAAGTAGTCGATAATGGCCCGGCAGTTATTCTTGTGGTCCCCCAACTTGGTGAGAATATCGGCAAGGCGGTTCGCGCCATGTATAATTTTGGGCTGACGGACTTACGGCTTGTTGCGCCCCGGGATGGTTGGCCCAACCCGGACGCTTTGGCTCCGGCGGCGGGTGCGGATATCGTGCTGGACAAAGCGCGGGTTTTTGATACCACAGCGGAAGCCATCGCCGATCTGACTTACGTGTATGCCACAACCGCGCGCCCCCGGGACATGATAAAGGAAGTCGTGACGCCAAAGGAATGCTGCGCGCGTATGCGTGATGCTGTGGATGCCGGCGACAAAGTCGGGCTACTATTTGGTCCGGAAAAAGCTGGTCTAAAAAATGATGACATCGCGTTATCTACAGCGATTGTCAGTGTGCCGCTGAATACCGCATTTGCGTCTATAAACCTTGCGACGGCAGTAGGGATCATGGCTTACGAATGGTTCCAGACGGGCAGTGACATTCCGGATAGCTACACACCAACCCTCGATACCAAGCCCGCGACCGCAGGGGAGCTTCAGAAACTGTTCGATCATATGGAACATGAACTTGAAGAAGCAGGATATTTCCGGTCCGATCAGCGCCGATCTTTAATGCGTCGGAACCTTCGTAACATCTTCACCCGCTCAGAACTCACCCACGAAGAAATCAGCACCATGCGCGGGGTCGTGAAAGCCCTTGCCACTGGCGGTGGTCCCGGCTGGCAGGCCGAAAAGGCAGGACTTGAGGCTAAAAAGAAAGAATAGTGGGGTTTTTGCCTATCAAATAGTGGGATTTTTCCCATTAATTGTTTGACTTGTTATCCAAAATAGCTATATTCCGCCCATCTCGAATGACCGGGTGAGAGTCCCGGTTGCGCTAGGAACCACATATTGTTCTTAGTGGCGCTGAGGAAAATTGATTAAAACAAGCGATTGGAAATTGAAATGACTAAACGTACTCAAGCGAAGTACAAAATCGACCGCCGTATGGGTGAAAACATTTGGGGTCGTCCAAAATCACCAGTAAATTCACGTGAATATCGTCCGGGCCAACACGGCCTTGGTCGTCGTGCCAAGCTTTCTGACTATGGTATTCAGCTGATGGCCAAGCAGAAGCTTAAAGGCCACTATGGTGATATCACCGAAAAACAATTCAAGCGTATCTATAAGGAAGCTGTTCGCCGCCGCGGTGACACGGGTCAGATCTTTGTAGGTCTTCTTGAGTGCCGTCTTGACGCGGTTGTATACCGTTCAAAATTTGTGCCGACCATCTTCTCCGCCCGTCAGTTCGTGAACCACGGTCACGTGAAGGTAAACGGTAAAAAAGTAAACATCCCAAGCTATATGGTTAAAGTGGGTGATGTTATTGAGATCCGTGAAAAATCACGTCAGATCCCAATGGTGATCCAGGGCCTTGAAAGCACCGAGCGTGATGTTCCTGAATATATCGAATCTGAGGGTCACAAAGTGACTTTCCTACGTGTGCCAACATTGGATGAGATCCCTTATCCGGTTGTGATGGAACCAAACCTGGTTGTGGAATTCTATTCTCGTTAATTCGAGGGAATGCAAGTTTCGAAAGAGCCGCTCATTT
>JANQJN010000053.1 GCA_028281625.1 Emcibacteraceae bacterium
GGAAAGCATGCCGGCTGTACCCATCGTTGTGGGTGCGATCCTGTTTGATTTGGTAAATGGTGGCAACAAGGATTGGGGGACGCGTCCGCCGTATCATGATCTGGGTGTTGCGGCGCTTAAAGACGCACAGGCACGTGATGGTGGGACTTTTCCACTTGGAAACCAGGGTGCTGGCCTGGGTGCCCGTGCGGGCAATAAAGAGGGCGGTATTGGTTCCGCATCCCTTGATATGGGAGATGAGCTTATGGTTGGTGCCCTTGTAGCAGTGAATAGTGTCGGCAGCGTTTATATGCCAGACGGTAAAACTTTCTGGGCGCAGCCCTTTGCTAT
Organism: Emcibacteraceae bacterium; assembly: GCA_028281625.1. GTDB lineage: Bacteria > Pseudomonadota > Alphaproteobacteria > Sphingomonadales > Emcibacteraceae > Pseudemcibacter. Next base: position 331 of record JANQJN010000053.1, read on the forward strand.
CGGCGATGAACTTGGCGGGCAGGGGGCAAGTGCCGGTGAAGAAGCGGCTGTGCAACCCATTCCGGATGATGCAAAAGGTGGCGGGTCGCGACCAGGGACAAACACTACCATTGGCATTATCGCAACATCGGCAAAACTCACATCCGCAGAATGCAAGCGTATCGCCATGATGGCTCATGACGGGTTTGCCCGGGCCATTCGCCCAGTACATACTCTTTCTGACGGGGATACCATATTCTGTATATCCGGTGGTACAGTGGAAATACCGGACGATCAGCGTCGGTCACGGAAGCTTTCCGAAATTGGCTCTGCCGCTGCAGATGTGATGGCAAGATCCATTGCCAGAGGCGTTTACGAAGCAAAGTAAACGCACGCAAAAGTGACATGGTTTTTACCTAGTATTTAATATGTTAAATTAGGGGTTTCTTAATAATTAATTAAGGGGGTCGGGATATGTTCGATTTATGACTAACAAAATACCCTTCATGCAGCTGATTCTTGCCGCCGGTTTCATCGCGACAGTATTTGCTGGCGGTGTTATTTATGAGCTTTACCAGGTAAAACTTGAAGATCAAAAAGCAGAGCTGCAAAAGCTCGTGCGCGACCAGGCGGAACTTTTTGATTACCTTAGTGAAAATGGCAGTGAAGAAATTAGGCAAACGCTTATCGCATTTACCTCTGACGAAAGTATCCTGCGCCAAAATGAAAATCCCGAAGAAACCATTATACTGGATGATCAGCTGTCACTTGACACGTATGGAGAAACGGGTCGATTTCTCGGTGGAAAAATAATTGGTGAAAATATTGTATTTTTCAGAGTTGGTGATGCCCCGGACGCGGGTATACCAGCCCCAATTCATATTGATCGGGAAGGTGAAAGCCCGATGCGTGAGGCCCTTCAAACTGGTGAAGCAGGGTTCTTACAGTTTACGGGTTTTGAAGGACATGAAATTCTCGTTGCTTCACAGCCAGTAGAAAGCCTGGGAATAGGGCTTGTCGCAAGGATAGATCTTGCTGAAGTGCAAGGGCCATACATTCGCTACGGCGTGACGGCTATCGCTGTTGCTTTTATCGCTATGTTTATAAGTTGGTTGATTTACCGTAATTATGGCGCAACATATATTGCCAGGTTATCTGATGATCTTTCTACTCAAAAAGAAGTTGCGAAAACAAGCCGGGAAGAACTTGAAGTACAAAAGAAAGTGCATGCGGAAACCGAAGCTAAACTCGAAGAGAGTGAAAAGAAATACGAAACTATTTTTTATAGTTCTGAAGACCCCATGTGGTTGATGCTCGATGGCAAATTCATTCACTGCAATGAAGCTGCAGTAGAGACATTCAGATTAAAATCGATAGACGATTTCATGGAAGTGCATCCGTCACATTTTTCTCCGCTACAGCAGCCTGACGGAACAAACTCCTTCTTAAAGGCCGAAGAAATGATGAAGAATGCTGTTGAAAGCGGCTATTCACGTTTTTTTTGGACACACAAAAGGTTTGATGGCGAAGAGTTCCCTGCGGAAGTGACGTTAACACGTATCAATATCGATGGGAGGGTGGGACTCCACGCAATGGTACGCGATATAACCGAAGAAAAAATCGTCGAAGAAAATCTGCAAAAAGCACTCGTAGATGCGGAGCGTGCCAATGTGGCAAAATCAGAATTTCTTGCCAGTATGTCACACGAGTTTAGAACACCGCTTAATGCGATCCTTGGCTTTAGTGAAATGCTTAAAGCACAATATCTGGGCCCACTAGGTGCGGACAAATACGGCGAATATGTGGGCGATATTCATACAAGTGGCGCCCATCTGTTGGATCTGATTAACGATATTCTTGATATTTCCGCAATCGAAGCCGGAAAAAATCCTATGGAGAAAACATTCTTTGATATGATGGAGCTGATGGAAGAGTGTATTGCCACCGTTGAGCCTACCGCCCTGGAATGCGAAATTTCCATTCACCATAAGCTGAGCGGGGGGCAAGAGAAAATTTACGGGCACCGTCGTGGCATAAAGCAGATCATCATCAATATCATGGCAAACGCAATCAAGTATAATCATGCCGGTGGTGAGGTGACTGTTGAAAGTTATGTTAAAGATAGAAAACTCCATATCATTGTTGAAGATAATGGATTTGGCATTGAAAAGGATTTCTTGCCACGAATTCTGGAACCCTTTTCAAGGGCTGACGAAAATGCCCATATGGCTCAGGAAGGAACCGGACTTGGTCTGAGTATTTGCCAAAAATTGGTGGAAGCTTATGAGGGGACATTGGATATCGAAAGTACCTACGGCATTGGTACAAAAGTGACTATTGTCATTCCCACAGTAAGTGGAGACCGCTTGCAGAATGTGGGTTAAGTATTTACTTCCTATTATCTTTTTATTTAAATCAAATTGTTTTCTTTGTTAGCAATCGCTTAATACAAGTTTTGTACCATTTCATGGTTAATCGAATCAATGGTGAGCTAACGATGAAATGGCAGGGACTTAAGTCAGTTTTCAAAAATATCAGGGCAAACGAAAAAGGAAGTGTTTTAATTCAAACAGCGCTTGCTTCTTCAGTGCTTGTTGGACTTCTGGGTATTGGTGTTGATTTGGGTCGCGCCTATTTATACCGGGCGCAGCTATCAGGTGCGCTAGATGCGGCGGCACTGGCGGGGGCTAAGGCCTTTCATTCAGATACACGCGACCAGGAAATCCAGGCCTTTTTTGACAGCAACTTCCAATCGGACTTCATGAATGGTGAAGTAGGGCAGCTTACGATCACGGAAATTGACACCGTGACCAAAACATTGGCTGTATCCACAAGTGGCGAATTAAACACCGTTTTTATGCGTCTTTTCGGTTTTGATGACATCAGCATTGCAGCGAGCGCGGAAACAACAAGTAAGCAAACCGGGCTTCAGCTTGTGATGGTTCTTGATAATACTGGTTCCATGTCCAATTGGGACGGTGGCGTGATGCGGGTCGATGCACTTCAAACCGCATCAACAACACTTGTGGATTCCCTTTTTGGTGAAGAAACAAGTAATGATCAATTGCAGGTTTCCATCGTTCCTTACGTTACCACAGTGAATGTCGGCCATTTGCTTGATGGTGGATATGTAGATACAACCGACATGCCGGCCAGTTATACCCTTAGTCATTCAGATAAAGAAAAATGGTATGGCTGCGTGGAGGCGCGACAAACAGATTCTGACCTTTATTCCTCAAACGCCTATGATGTTAAAGTGGAACATGAAGGTGAGGACTGGGTGCCGTTCCTGTGGCGTCCACATTACAATAATGTTTATAGTTTATCGGATTTGAATGGCCCTCAGGGGGAAGTCTGGAATGAGGTAGATTACGATTATCACGGCGAACTTGGTGGCAGCAATTATGATGCGGGGCCTAACATCAACTGTCCGGCACCAGTTCTTGATTTTACATCAACAAAATCTGAACTCACCACTTACATCGATGATAAGCTCAGGTATTCCTATGGATCTGGTGGTACCATCGCCAGTATAGGAATGATGTGGGGATGGCGTATGCTTCATACGGGCTCTCCTATGTTTAATGATGTTGAATATGATGATGACCGGATGGTCAAAGCAGCAGTTCTTATGACTGATGGATATAACTGGGTTGTTGGACCAAGAAGAACTCACTATCAGTATAACGGTTATAATGATAGCTATGATAATGACGACGCCTATGATGACGATGGCGATGGCTGGTGTCCAATGTGCGAAGAATCATATGAAATGCAGGACAAGTACATTTGCTCCGGTCCGTGGTGGCGACGCCGATGCGGATGGGAGGAAGTTGAAGTGCAAACCGGTGGTCCGGCCTACGACGATAATGATGAAGATTATGATAATGGCAGACGCCCTAGCGGTGACTATTCTGCCTATGGAATTCGTGATGAAGGACGCCTTGACGGTGCTACATCCAGTTCAACCACACAGGACGCCATTAATGACCGCCTGGCCTATGTGTGCTCTGCGATGAAAGGGATGGGAATTACCGTCTATACCATCACTTTTGGCTATGATATTGCAGGTGGTGATGCGAATGCCATTGAACTTCGCAACCTTTATGAAGGCTGCGCGACGGATAGTGGAAAATATTTCCACGCTCCGACTGCGGATCAGCTTGACGGTGCCTTTGAAGCGATTGCGAATGATCTTGCTGACCTGAGGCTCAGCAAGTAATAAAGTCAGCCCTGCCTGCCTGCCTAGTTTTTATATATATATAATCAAGCCAAATGGAAATGGCCCTGTATGACGAAGCAGGGCCATTAACTTTGCATCCTTTATTTGCGTTCTGGGATTAGCCAGTAATCTAGGTAGTTGAATGTTAGATTATTGGATCAACTTGCGCAGCTGTTTGGTGTTGAGCCGTCGCTCACAATATTCTCAATAGTCCCACGACGTGGTCTAAAGTAACTTTCGTAGGTTACTGAACCTTCAAGGGGTAAGAAACCAAGAATAGGCTCATATTCATACTCAATTTCAGTAACCACAACGATTTGCGAAGTGGTTACAATCATGTTGTCTGGAATATTGCCTTCCGGGACAACGCTTCCGACAGCGCCGAACACGGTGTTCGATGAATTTGGGCCATAGCAGCGTTTCCATGCTACCCGATAATCGTCAGGAGCGGCACCGTCATCCCCGTTTCCAATGACAGCGGTAACGGTTGCAACACCATTTGCTGAAATATCAAACGGGCTACTTACCTGATCAAGGGCAAGCATCATATCGCTTACCTGGCTTTCTGTAAGACCTTCATCCATTTGCGTCATCAGGTTGGACATTGTATAAGCCGACCGTGCAATACGCTGATGTGCGACAAGATAAACCGCTAAGTCAATGGTCCCTAGCAGAAGAATAGTAACCACTGGTAGTGCCACAGCAAATTCCACCATGGCGACGCCTTTTTGATCGCTATAGAGACTGGCTTTGCTTATTCGGCGGGCAAGCAGTGCAGCAGATATGGTTTTATACAATTTAGATTTCTTAATCATATTGATCCCTTAGGTGCACTGCAGCACAGTATCGCTAGGCTCCCATGCAACACCGCCGTAAGGTTCGTTTCGAACGGCGGTTGATGTGCCCAGGTTGATATAAGGATTTTCTGTGAAGGCATCAATGAAACCATGCATCATATAGGGGAGTTGGACATTAATGCTCATAAGCATAATATTTTCTTCACCACCAGCACCACTCGCGCCCATATCCGCATCCCATGACCCGTTACCATTAACATCCGTGAAAAATTCACCATTGTTACATGACAAGTCGCCATCTTCGTCTGTGAAGGGTTCTTCGGATCCAATATCAGAGAAACTATCATAAACCTTCATGGATATTTCTACACCAGCGTCAATGCCCACATCGTTCAGGTTTTCTTTGATGAAATCCTGAATATAGGCATCCACGGTTTCATAACCTTCCGGGATATTACCGGTAATGGCCACACGGGAAGATTCAGTAACCGCACCTTCAAGTGCTGCGTTTACCATCAACATACGGCCAACTTCCATTGATCCTAATGTCAGGGTAAGAAACACGGGAACAAGCAACGCATATTCAATAACAAATGCGCCTTGTTCAGCATTTTGTAGTCTTTTAAATAGTTTTTTCAAATTTCGTTTCCACTTATCACCACATAAGAAGACTCTTTTTACATATGGTTAAATAATAAGTGCAAAGAGTTAACCCGCTGTTAAGGTACTGATAAAAAAAGGATAAAAATTTATATGGTTTATGTGTATAATCGTAACGTTAACCATGAACTCAGAACTAAATTTTTGGTTTACTTTGAAGGCAAAATACTTATGTTAGGGGCGAGGGGGCCTTACAGGGCTAAATATAGGAAAAATGAGCGAAATTAAGAAAATACTTGTCGCGAACCGAGGCGAAATTGCCATACGGATCATGCGGGCAGCGACCGAACTCGGCATCAAAACAGTTGCTATATATTCACATGAAGATCGCCTGGCGCTTCACCGTTTTAAGGCTGATGAAAGTTATTTGGTGGGCGAAGGGCTTGGTCCCGTCAAAGCGTACCTTGCAGGGGATGACATTTTAAGAATTGCCAAATCCGTTGGAGCGGACGCAATTCATCCAGGATATGGTTTTCTTTCCGAGAATCCCGAATTTGCTGATAGCTGCCGCGAAGCAGATGTAAAGTTTATTGGGCCAGATGCTCAAGCTATGCGTGATTTGGGCAATAAGGTTGCCGCGCGCAATATTGCAATTAAAGCTGGGGTGCCAGTTATCCCAGCCACGGATCCTCTTCCAAAGGATATGAAGAAGGTTCATGCGCTCGCTAACGAAATTGGTTACCCAATAATGCTGAAAGCCAGTTGGGGTGGTGGTGGCCGCGGTATGCGCATTATCCGCAGTTCAGACGAGCTAGAGGCCCAGGTAAATGAAGGCCAACGTGAAGCAGCCAATGCATTTGGCAAAGACGAAGTCTATCTTGAAAAAATGATCGAGCGTGCTCGCCATATTGAAGTACAGATACTAGGCGATCAGCACGGTGATATTGTACATCTTTATGAACGAGATTGCTCTATTCAGCGCCGAAATCAAAAAGTGATAGAGAGGGCACCTGCTCACTTTATGGGGGACGCTGAAAGAAACGCCCTTTGTGAAAGCGCACTCAAGCTTGCAAAATCAGTGGGGTATTATAACGCAGGAACCGTCGAGTTTCTAATGGACGCGGATACCGGGGAATATTACTTTATTGAAGTAAACCCTCGTATACAGGTGGAACATACTGTCACTGAAATGGTTACCGGTATTGATCTTGTTAAAGCACAAATCCTAATTGCGGATGGTGAAAAAATTGGCTCAAAAAGATCGGGTGTTCCAAAACAGAAAAACATCAAACTAAACGGATACGCGCTACAGTGCCGTATCACCACAGAAAACCCGGAAGATAACTTTGTACCGGATTATGGCCGGATAACAGCTTACCGGGGTGCTACTGGATTTGGTATTCGACTTGATGGTGGCACCGCTTATTCCGGCGCGGTGATTACCCGCTATTATGACAGCATGCTCGAAAAAATTACCGCCTGGGCGCCAGATCATGAACAGGCGGTGCACCGTATGGTGCGTGCCCTGCGTGAGTTTCGCATACGCGGGCTCGCGACCAATCTAAATTTCCTGGAAAACCTGATCAATCATCCAACATTCCGGGATGGAAGTTATACGACCCGCTTTATTGATAAAACGCCTGAGCTGTTTAAGTTTAAGCCCCGAAAAGACCGGGCAACAAAGCTTCTTAATTTTATTTCAGAAGTGACAGTCAATGGAAATAAAGAGGTGAGAGGTCGCAAAGATCCACTCCCTGGACCAACACCAAAGCCACCAGCACCGGTTGCCGACCCACGTCCGGAAGGATCGCGGGATATCTTTGAGCGGCTAGGTGCAAAGGGATTTGCAGACTGGATGCTGGATCAAAAAAGGCTTCTGATGACAGATACCACCATGCGAGATGCGCATCAAAGCCTTCTGGCAACCCGTATGCGTACTTATGATATGGTGAAAATCGCACCAGCTTACTCGCATATGATGGCTGACTTGCTTAGCCTTGAATGTTGGGGTGGGGCGACATTTGATGTTGCAATGCGGTTTTTGAATGAAAGCCCTTGGGAAAGGATTCGGGAAATCAGAGATGCGGCACCCAATATTCTAACCCAGATGCTGCTTAGGTCATCAAATGGCGTGGGATATACCAACTACCCGGATAATGTGATTAAATATTTTATTCAGCAAACCGCTGATGCGGGCGTGGATATTTTTCGTGTATTTGATAGCCTTAACTGGGTGGATAACATGCGCGTTGCCATGGACGCTGTTATTGATAGCGGTAAAATTTGCGAAGGGACAGTGTGTTACACCGGGGATATCGATGACCCGACCCGCGCCAAATATAACCTTAGATATTATGTGGATATGGCGAAGGAACTTGAAAAAGCAGGTGCGCATATCCTTGGTCTCAAGGATATGGCAGGGCTACTGAAGCCTGCGGCGGCAACAAAGCTGGTCACTGCGCTTAAGGAAGAAATTAGCATTCCAATTCATTTCCATACTCACGATACATCAGGAATTAGTGCTGCGAGTGTAATTGCTGCGGCAGAGGCAGGCGTTGACGCAGCTGATGCAGCAATGGATAGTTTCTCTGGTCTAACCTCTCAACCAAATCTGGGTTCGATCGTAGCGGCATTAAGAGCAACAGACCGCAATACCGGATTGGATGATGCCACTATCCGCACCATTAGCGACTATTGGGAACTGGTGCGCCGACAATATGGGGCCTTTGAAAGTGATATTCGTAGTGGGGCATCAGAGGTCTACCTTCATGAAATGCCAGGGGGGCAATTTACGAACCTTAAGGAACAGGCCCGCTCAATGGGGCTTGAGGAACGCTGGCACGAAGTCGCCAAAACATATGCAGACGTCAATCAGATGTTCGGTGATATTGTCAAGGTGACGCCTTCCTCAAAGGTGGTAGGAGATATGGCGATTATGATGGTTTCCGGCGGCCTTACCCGTGAAGACGTGGAAAACCCGGATAAAGACATTGCATTCCCGGCGAGCGTCGTCAGCCTGTTTAAAGGGGAACTGGGCCAAACAGTGGGCGGATTCCCCGAAAAGCTGCAAAATAAGATCCTAAAAGGTGAGAAACCACTAACAGAACGTCCTGGTGCGAGCCTTCCCGATGCGGATTTGGATGCAGAACGTGCAAATGCTAAAAAAGCATCCGGTGCGACCGTGGACGACCTTGATTTAGCAAGTTATCTTATGTACCCAAAGGTTTATAGCGATTTTGCTAAAGTGCGCTCTCAATATGGTCCGATAAGTCATTTACCTACAAATGTTTATTTCTATGGAATGGAGCCATTTCAAGAAATAATGGTCGATTTGGAGGCGGGAAAAACCCTTGTGATCCGCTGTCAGGCGGTTAGCGATGTTCATGATGATGGTACAGTTGAAGTCTTTTACGAATTAAACGGCCAACCACGTGTTATCAAGGTACAAAAAGCCGATGCTGTTGCAAGCGTGAAACAGAATAAGAAAGCTGAAAGCAGCAACGATAATCATATAGGCGCACCGTTGCCGGGTATTGTCTCTAATATGGCGGTTAAGGAAGGGCAAAAGATAGAAACAGGTGATTTGCTGCTTTCCATTGAAGCCATGAAAATGGAAACAACGCTTCACGCGGAAAAGGATGGCGTGGTCGCAGAAGTCCTGATCGGTGCTGGCGAGCAGGTTGAAGCCAAAGATTTAATGATTGTGCTTAAGGATAATTAGTTGGATGGCGGCTTGATTATATTAATGCCGCCATCTTCTTCATCGTTATTTTGAAGATTTAAACCTTCGAACGTTGGTATTTTTAATAATCCTTCCTGTTCTTGGGATTCTGTTTCTTCTGCACCATTTATTGATAGATCACTTGCTCGAGAATCTGCCAATTTCATTTCGATTGCCGAAAGTCTGGGGTGTTCACCGCCCAAAATCTCAGTATATTCCTTTTGTGCCTTTTGGTAATTAAACCTGGCATCAAGACCTTTTCCCAGGCGTTGTTGAGCATCTCCTAAATATTCTTGAAAAGCAGCAATCATAAGATTGTTTTTGTTTTTAACTTTGTCTGGACCATCAAATACCTTGATTACGGCCTTCGCAAAAAGCTCTTGTCGTTGATCGCGACTAAGATCCATCCAATCATCATTTTCGTACTCAAACCCACTGGGACCAGTTTTGGTGTTTTCTGGTAATTCTTCGTAAAAGTTCAAATAGGAATCCAGTTGTGTATCAAGATGCGCCAGAGCATTATCAAATTCATTCATAGCATAATAGGTTCGTGCTACATTCCGGCGTTGATCCGCTACTAGTGGGTTATTGTCACCGTGTCTATCAAGCAAGATTTTCAGGTAATCAAGCTGCCATTTTAGGGATTCAGGAAATTGATCCGTCATAAAATATGAAACAGCGAGTCCTTGAGTAACAGTATCAATGTCCTTCTCCCACAAAATGCTATCGGTTTCGTGTAACTGCATCAGTGCACCGTATGCTGCAATTGCATCTTCAAAAGATTCCAAATAGGTATAAACATTTGCTTTTTGTATATCTAACTCTATTTGAATTCGTGCATTGTCTGGGTCATATTTTGCGAAAACCTCTTTGTTTTCAATGATTACAGACAGTGCTTCCTCGAAACGTTCAAGCGCTAAATAATAAGTAGACATATGTTTGAAAAAATTATCATCAAGCATGGTCATTTTGCGACCTCCCTCAAGCCGAGCAAGGAAAAGCGGCTTTGCAGTGTCAATTGCTTCGATGGCTTCAGCGTATTTTTCCAAAACTACAAATATACTAGCGCGAAAATTATGAATAGATAGGTTGTCGGCATCCTTTTCTAAGGCAAGGTTTGCCAGTCTAATGGCTTCGTCTTCATTGCCTGCAGTTGCCTGCTGGTAAGCATCTTGAATAAGCTGCATAGAATCTTGTGCGAATGCAGGCGTAGTAATTAAATTAAGTGATGTTAGCAGGAGTAGCAGATTTTTCATATTCTTCCTTAAGATAGAGCTAAAACAGCGTGTTAATTGAAACCGTGACAGTAATTGATTCTATTGTCGTAAAGAGTTCCCCCGGGGTTGATATCTGCAGGTAGAGTAGCGCAATATGATCAGTAATTCAATTAATGCCATTTATCATATGCATGCTTGCTAAAGTGTTATAACATGCGGTAATGTTATTTATGGGCAAGGAAACAATTGGGCAGTCATTCTATGGTCACTGAACGACGTTCGCGGCATAATAAAATAACTTATATCGAATTCGCCGCTATCGATTTTGACGCTACCAAAGCATTTTTTAGTCAGGTCTTCGGCTGGGAATTTAATGATTATGGTCCGGATTATACGGCCTATGAAGGATTTGGCGTCGATTTCGGCTTTTATCGCGCAGATATGCAGTCACTTTCGGAAAAAGGCAGTGCCTTACCGGTATTTTACAGCGAAAATCTTGAAGAGACAGAACGTAAAGTCAGACGTGCAGGTGGGACAATTGTCAAAGAAATATTTGAGTTTCCCGGTGGACGTCGCTTCCAGTTTCTTGAGCCAAGCGGTAATGAAATTGGCGTCTGGTCGGATGTTGACGAAAGCGGGAAGCAGTTAAAACTTGTCTAGTTAAGCGAATTACTTTGCTTTTTCTTCATCTAAAAGTCTTTTGATTATGCCTGCCTGTGGGTGCGATTCTCCAAGCGAGGCAACAACCATGTCGTAGGACTGCTGATAATAACGTACAGCATTGTCTTTATCACCCATTTTCGAATAAACAGAAGCGATATTATTCAGTACGCTGGCCACATTCATGTGGTCTTCACCAAATTTAATTTTGTCCAGTTCCAGTGCCATATTCAAATAAGTGATCGAATTATCATATTCTTCTGCCTGCATTGCCATATAAGCGGCGCTATTTAAGAATGCTGAATTCGTCGGATCCAGTTCAACCGCTTTTTTAAGATGTATATAGGCAGCTTCATTGTCGTTTTTCATCATTGCGACATTGGCTTTGTCGTGCTCAGCGACGGAAGCAGCAATATCTTCTGCACTGGTTTGGGCGAGCGCGCCTGAAAAACTGAATAAATAACATATACCTAAAACAAATAATCTTGGCATTCTTATCCTCTTACACATCTAAATTTTCATTTGCCCTATTGATATCCTAGGGAATTCGCGACCTCAAGCTTAAAAATGTATATGTTCAGCATTTTTTAATGAATTGGCGCTAGCCTGAATATATTGATTATTAAGGTATTTTTATGGCGAGGCACTATTCAATCAGAACCGCAAATCGGCGGCTCCTCTCAGACGAAGAAATCGTAGATTATCGCAACACAGCCGCGCGTCTGGAAGCGATTGTTGATAGCCAGCCGGATTGTGTGAAGGTTATTTCCCCCGATTGCAGGCTTATGGAGATGAACCTGGCGGGGCTGGAAATGATTGATGCCTATAGCATTGACGAGGTTCGCGGTGCAAATATTCTGGATATTGTGGACCCGGAGTATCATGAGATTTACCGTGAAAGCGTAGATGCGGCTTACAGCGGCCGTTCAATGGAAGTTGAGTTTAACATTACGGGTCTGCGCGGCAGCAAAAGACGCATGAGCCAACGTTCGGCGCCAATATTTAACAGCGATAATCCAAACGAAGTATTGGAAATGGTTGCTGTAACGCGTGACATTTCAGAACAATATGATGCACTTATTGCACTTGAGGAAGCCAAGGTGGTGGCCGAACAGGCCAATAAAGTAAAATCAAACTTTCTGGCGACCATTAGTCATGAATTCAGAACGCCACTTAATGCCATTCTGGGCTTTAGTGAGATCATCAAAAATGGCGCCCTTGGGCCACTTCAAAATCAAAAATATCAGGAATATATTGATGATATCCATAACAGTGGACGACATTTGCTGGATCTGATTAATGATGTTCTCGATATCTCAGAGATAGAAGCCGATAAACGCGTGTTGCTCAAGGAAGAAGTTGATTTGGAAGAGGTAGCGCTTCACAGTTTAAGTACAGTAAATATTCTTGCTGAAAAGAAACAGATTATGATTTCGGTGAATATTGCAGCAAACCTGCCGAAAATCTATGCGGATCTTCGATCAATGCGCCAAATTCTGATCAACCTGCTGTCGAATGCCATTAAATTTTCCCATGAAGGAGCCGTAGTAATGCTCAGCGTTCGCCAGGATGAAGATCGACTGTGCATTTCCATAAAAGACGAAGGTGTGGGTATTGCGGATGACGATCTAAAGAAGATCACAGAACCATTCTATCGCGCGGAAGAAGAAGCGGTTATTGCAGCGGCAGGTACAGGTCTTGGCTTATCCATTGTTAAATCGCTGCTTGATGCTCATGATGGGACGTTGGATATCACCAGTACCCTACATATTGGTACCATAGTGGAGATATCTTTTCCGGTGTATAACCCTTAGGTTTCACTCATAGCGAAGCGCTTTTATTGGATTCTGCCTTGCCACAGAATATGAATTGCCCGCTACCGTTGCCCAGGCGATGAGCAGGGCGCTAAGACCCGCGAGCAAACACAGAGCAATGATTGCCATATCACCAATTCGATAAGCGAAGTTTTCGAGCCATCCTGACATGGCAAGATACGCCACCGGCCAGGCGATCAGGTTCGCGATAAGAACCGGTTTGCTGAATTGCCAGAGCAACAATCTGATAATTTGCACAATTTCGGCGCCAAAAACTTTACGGATCCCGATTTCTTTGGTTCTGCGTTCTGCGGTGAAACTCGCAAGACCAAATAGACCCAAACAGGCAATGAAGATTGCAAGCGCAGAGAAGGTGGCAAACATGGTCATTTCACCTTGTTCCTTTTCGTACTGTCGGATCAGACGGTCAATTACATGTTCATAATCAAATTCTACGGTGGGAACCGTTTGCATCCATACGTTTCTAACTGTATCTACAGCGGCTTGAGGATCACCACTGAAACGGATTGAGAATACCACATGGTTTTCTGGTGTAAGTTCGAAGACTTCAGGACGGATTTCTTTTTTTAAGGTATCGAAGTATACGTCAGGGATGACGCCAATGATTTCGTACTCCCGTTGCAGGTTTTCTTCATCATCACCGACATTTTGATAGAGAAATTTGCCAATGGCTTCTTCCGGTGTGCCAAGACCAAAGCGGCTTAGTCCGGACTGATTGATGATCATGGCACCGCGCGGGCTTGCCCCTTCGCGGATTTCATCAGTGCTTGCCATATCGTCAGGGCGGTCACGATCGTAGTAGCGCCCAGCGAGCAGTTCAACACCGTAAGTTTCAAAGAAATCATACCCTATACCAGTATAATTTATGATGGTGCTGTCATCACGTGGCATATCGGCGGTCCGGTAGGATGAGATATTCTCACCGCCACGTCCTGGCATCATGTATGACGCAGTCGCATTCACGATATTTGGTTGGCGCTTCATTTCATTTAGAAGAAAATCTGTCACATCTGTCACTGCATCACGGTTTCCAGTATAGACCAGCATCAGGTTTTCTTCGTTATACCCATATTCCATGTCTGTAGCATATTTCATCTGACCGTAAACAACGGCTGTTGAAACAAAAAGCGCTATGGAGACCGCAAATTGCAGAATCACAAGCACAGAGCGCAGATTAGAGGATGATTTGGTTTCCACAGACTGATTGGCTTTTAAAATATGAGCTGGGCGAAAACTTGAAAGGAAGAAGGCCGGGTAAATTCCAGCGACCACACCAATCGATAACGCAAGCCCCAAAATTTGCAAAAGATCCGCCGAGAGATAATCAATGGCCAAAGATTTCCCGATCATGTCGTTATAAAGGGGCAGGGTGAGTTCAACAAACAGTGTGGCGATCACAAGTGAAATGATGCTGAGTAAAATGCTCTCCCCTAGAAACTGAATGATCAGATGCTTGCGTGATGCACCGAGTACTTTTCGCATGGAGACTTCACGTGCGCGCATGCCAGCACGCGCTGTGGAAAGATTCATAAAGTTAATCCCGGCAATGATCAGAATCAGAAGCGATACCGCAGAAAAGATAATTACTGTCGTCATATTGCCTTTGGGGCGCATTTCACCGCTACCCTCCGCCAGCAGGTGGAGATCCCGAATATTCAGTGATTTAATTTGGATCGCTTCAGACTCCTTTTCAACCGGACCGCCGGCAAAAGCAATGAAATTACGGTCGATAAAGTCAGGCATCTGGTCATTGATTATTTCAATATCTGAACCATCCTCAAGCGTGTAATAAAAATAACTGGAAAGTGCGAGCCAGTTGGTCAGCAGTCCGGAATCGCCGTTATTTCGGTAATCATCTTCGTTAAGAAGGCCAATCACATGAAATTCAAGCTGACTGTTCGGCGGTGTATCTTCAATCACCGCTCGGATACGGTAATCGCGCTCGAAGGTATCAAAATCCATGGGTATGATTTTGCCAATGGCTTCTTCGATACCGAAATATTTCTCCGCCACGGACCTTGTGACAATAATGTCATTATTATTATCAAACAGGTTATCAAAACTTCCAGCCACCAAGTCGAAGGAAAAAATATCAATGATGTCACTGTCTGTGAGCATGATTTCCTGCTGGAAGGTATCATCACCAATTTTCACCGAAGGATTTCCCTGTAGCATTCGCGTGGCGTGGGTAACTTGTGGAAAGTCCCGCATGAAGCTTTCCCGAAGTATTAGTGGCATGTTAACGAATTTAACCACTTCCATCCCAGGAACGGACCCGACAAATTGTGGTCGGTATATATTTTCCGCATTATCCCAAAAAGTATCATAGGAAAGCTCATCGCGGACAAACATGGTAATCAGCATTACTGCTGCCAAACCGATAGCGAGACCGAATATATTAATGACGCTGAATAATTTATGACCAAGCAAATTTCGAATTGCCGACTTAAAATAATTCCCCACAAGCATTAGAATGTCCTTTAATAATAAACTAATTATTTAGGAGTTAACATAAATGTCAAGACATAAATCCTAAAAAATTAGGAATTATACTTTAAATTTAAATTTCCTTCTTAATGTAGACGCCGGGAAATCTAGATTAGATGCAAAAAACCCCGCCACAAGGACGGGGTTCTTGTCAAATTTCCAAAATAGCCCTAAATCGCGTCGATGGCTGCTTTCATAGCCTTAAGTGCATTTTTGAGTTTATGTTTTGTTGTACCCAAATTCATCCGCATGTAGCCAACGCCAACCTCACCATAATTTTCACCAGGGTTCAAGTTTACGCCAGCTTTTTCAATGAAGAAGCGTTGAAGAAGATCACCAACGCGTTGATCGCCATTTGGTCCACCAAGCTTGTCTGCAACAGCAGAACACTGGATAAAGGCAAGATAAGTACCTTCATGAACTTTATATTTCACATCCGGCATATGCTCCGCGCAGAATTTTTCAAGATAATGACAGTTTGCATCAATATATGCCTGCATATCATCCATGTAGGTGTGACCATGTTTGTAGGCGGCGTTACAAGCAATCATTCCTAGTGCATTCAGTGATCCACGTTGATGGCCAGCAGCACGCAGCTCATTGATATAGTCCTGGTTGTTGGAGAACATGTATCC
>JANQJN010000074.1 GCA_028281625.1 Emcibacteraceae bacterium
GCAGCAAGCCCCCAATTGCACCGGGTTCCGGTACCAGTGGCGCTGGCATTTGGGCATTTGTTTGAGTGTTTGAATTTGAGGCTTCAGGCGCAGGTGATGGCGCAACTTTACCGAGGTATGCAGTTCTACCCCGGACACCAGCTCTTGCGTCAGCAAGATTTTCCTGTGCACCAGCCATTTGTTGGGGTATAAGCCGGGCAATCCCCGCATCCGCTGAACGCCGCGCGCTATAATCTCCGTGAGCAGATGCTAATCCAACACTTAAATTGTTTTTTGGATCGCCATAAGCGGAATTTTCAACGCCCTCCACTTTGGGAAGGACAACGTCAGATGTTTTGGTGCTTTCAGGATTTTCATTGATGATTTTCTCGTCGACGGCAACAAAAGACGTCCACTGAGTGACCAAAGCGTGGCTAAGACCGAGCTTTATAATTTCCGCTTTTAGCTGATCCTTATTGGTCGCGGACGATCCGGTCCAGTTTGGACTGCTGAACTGACGCATTTTATCTGCCACCATGGAACGGGCCCAAATAATTGGAATGCTTTCTTTTGTAGGGTCAGCTTGTTCAGCGAGCTTGATTTGCATTGGAAGGGACGCATCCCTGCCCCCAACATTACCCTTCACGCGAATGGTTTTAGTGCCGCTTCCGGTAAATTTACCCTGTACGCGAATGCTATCACCGGAAAAAAGATCCGGAATGATCGCCGGTGTTAGATCGCTTACCTCCATATCACCAAAATCAACCGAAATATTGGTAAGCACTGGTGCATTCAGTTTGCTTGCCAGTGATATAGCCACATCGTCAGCATTTTCAGTGGGATCAATGAAGCGGGCGAAACCGCGACCACGACGGCCCATTTCTGAGAGCAAATAGCGATTAACGGATGTACCCACACCAAATGCAAAGATGCGCGCGTCCCCCGCGCTACGGTCAAGTTCAGCGAATATCTGCTGCTCATTGCCGATGTACCCATCGGTTAGAAACACAACAATACGTACCGTGCCTGCTTTTGGTGGCACGCTGAAGGCCTGAGTGATGGAAGTGGCGATTTCGGTGCCGCCACCACCCCGGAGGCCTTCTATATAATCAAGACCGGAGCGTATATTTTCCAGCGTTGCCGCTTGCGGTGCACTGCGATATTCAGACGCTGCATTATTGAAGCTGATGATGCGAAAAAAGTCACCCGATCTCAAGTTATCCAGCGCATGATGCATGAAACTCTTGCTGGCATCCAGTGGCTGGCCGCGCATGGATCCTGACGTATCAAGCACAAATACCATTTCGCGTCTTTGGATGTCAGCGTCCTCTGGCATCGCAGGTGGTTCAATCAAAAGACTAAAGAAACCACCCTCTTCTTCCTTAAGGGTCGAAAGAAAACCCGCCTGGACTGCCTCACCGGCAAGACCGTACCGCAGCACGAAGTCCTTGTTGTCAATGGTGCTACCGCTACTCAGGTTAACAATCGTGCTTTTTTCAGTGCCCGTTGATATGATGCTATGGGTATCACTGTAAACGCTTTCAATATTAAGGTCAGATTGCATGTTAATCGCGATTGCTACCCGGTCAGCATCTACGGTTTTAGGCAAAGTTACACCATTTACCAGCGGATAATTAGGAAGCTGTTCCAGCTGCCAAGCCCCATACTCAGATGTTGATGTGTCTTGGGCTTTACCATCAAGGTCGCTCACAGGCGGAAGTCCAGCGTTCATTGGCTGATACCTGGGGCCAACAATCAGCGGAATGACAAGTTCATAATCGCCATCCTTTTTGGGTACAACTTGCGAATATTTAATGGTGATTTTTACCGGAAGCCCTGGCATCAGGTTCGCCACTTCCTGGGTGAACATATTGGGGCGGTGCTGGGTAAGCAGTGACGCGGCCTTTCCTTCTGCCTTAGCTTGTTCAAAAGTGGCGCGTGCTTCTTCTTTACGCTTTATCACTGCACGGGTAATCCGGTCCCCCACTTCCATGGTCATGGCATAAACCGCACTATCCTTATTCATGGGAAACAGATAGCGGGCATTTAATGGTTCCGGGGACGGGTTTTGAAATGTTTGTGTGATTTTAACGGTAGCAAGATCCCCCTGTATATCCGCACTTATATCACTATTTAAAAGCGGAAAATATACGAGCCTGCCATCAATTTCCGCTTCAATGGTTCCACCGATTTGTCGCTCACTTTGAGCGAAGGTTATTGAAACGCTTAAGGCAAAGAGCAAAATTACTCGGTTAATCATGGGTGATCTCCTCTGAAAATGCCAATTGGACATTGTTGGTTTGAACGGTCAGTGCGTTAATGACTGCGCGATCAAACAAAAGCGCATCCTGATCATCCCAACGGGATACGCGCTGAATGGAAACCCAGGGCATTTCCGGGTTTTTCATCCAGTGCCAGACGGCTTCTGAAACATTTGTGGTGATGTGTTGATAGTCCGCCGATGAAAAACTGACCGCGACGCGGAAACTTTGTCCGCTCGGGTCAGTCGCTTTGTAAATGGCGCTCGGCAGATTTGAATATTCCGCGCCAAGATAGTCAACTTTGTAGCCTAAGCCTCGTAGACAATCATCCGGTGTATGCAGATGACGAAGTGGTGCGCTGGTTTTGACCATAAGCAGGTTTTGTTCGCCATACTGTGTTTTTTGTGCGCTGCCACCATATTGGGTAAAATAAGCCTGTTCTTGGGGAAGAAGCGCAATCGCCTGCCCTTCAATTCCGCCTAACTCATTAGGAAGTTCAAGGGTCAAATCGCGCGTCGTCACATCAAACGCTTTTTTGGGAAGTGTGGTGATGATAACCGCACCGATTAGAAAAGTTATCGACGCGCCTAATGCCTTTCCAGTGGTTCTGTTGAGCCACCAGCCGTCCTGAATAACTTTTTTTGGAAGTTTTTTCTGTTGTTTTGCGCCAGAGCAGCGCCGAGCCCACAATATGACCGGAATCCCCCCAAGGGACAAAGTCAGAAAGCCGATCATATCATGGGTGGGCTGGGACATGACGTTTAAGGGGCCGGCGAGCTCGGGATAGCCAACACCGGAGGAGAGAACGCATATCCTAATAACATTCGCGACATATGCAGCAGCAATAGTGATGCCAAGGCCAATGGCAATGTCTTTAAGCTTGAAGCGATTAAAGACATTCAGAGTACAAAAAAGAAAAAGTAGTAACAATAAGCCACGGGCACCGGAACAGGGTAAATCTACCATCACATCTTTGGCATTAATTAATATGCGGATGCCCTGGCAGCTTACATTATCAAAAACACCCCCAAGCAGTGCGCAGGCACCGTCAGCAGACAAGTTTTGAAAGCCATAACCCAGAATGCGCTGAAGTACCCGTTCAATGGGCAGTGAAAAGGCAAATAAAATGCTGAGCCAGAAGGGTGAAACCGCACGAATACGCTGATCGAAACCAAGGATACGCCCAAGAGCATAAACATCTATGATTAATGTAACCGCACCGATCATGTTTACCGCCATCACCTGCCCTATGGCGCGGATCAGTGCACTTGTAAATAGCAGCAAAAAGGGAAAGGAATGGTCAGCCCTCTGACTATCCTGCTTAGGGGATGTGACGCTCCAGACAAAGGCGGCTGTTGGCACAAGTGCAAACCAAAAGCCGCTTGATGCATAGGAAGGGTCCATCCAGGTACGAGTGAGCCAGAGAAACGGATCAATGGCAAGAACCAATGCACCGATGATGATTAGCGCTTTAGGAAAATGTGATTTTGTTAATGCAAAAACAATCATAGCCGCCACAGTAGGCAGCCATTGTGGGTTCAAGATGGAAGGAATATTGAATTACTGCGATTAATTTGTGCAGAAATTGTGCAGGCTTATTTATGCTTTAATTTGATATTTTCTTCGCCATTATAATTGTGTCGCTTGATCCAGACATATTTTTTCTTCCACAAACCGCACGTGCGCGGCTCTTTCTGCTCCAGCTCTGTCATGACACGGTTAAAACATTTCCCATCCTTTAGCCGCAGGCAGTTCGAGCACTTAACACCAATTTTGCCATTGATATAGCCCCAGATTTCCAAAGCGCGCCGCATGTTAGACCCCTTACGCTCTTTACCAACGATTACATCAATAATTGTTGGTAACAACGGGCCCGATTATAGCAAAAATCCGCCCAAAAAGGAAGATTGGCAGAATTTGAACTATTCTAGTTAGGAATACGTCCTACCGTCACACTGGAAGGATAGTCCGCGCTTCTGTGGATCGTGTGGGTTGCTTTGATGTAATCCTCGTCCTTCGCGCTGTAAATATCCATAAACTGCTGCGGGTTACGATCCGCAAGTGGAAACCACGAACTCTGAATCTGTACCATAATGCGGTGCCCTTGCTTGAAAGTATGGGAAATATCAGGAAGTTCATATTTTACCTGCGTCACTTCACCGGGAACGAAGGGCTCAGGATGTTCGAAGCTGTTTCTGAATTTGCCGCGGAAAATATCGCCGCGCACCATCATTTGATAGCCATTCATGGGAACGTCCATATGTTTGTTGTCATGCTCCGGGAAGTTATCCGGGAAGACATCAATGAGCTTGACCATAAAGTCCGCATCGGTACCGGTGATGGAAACAAACAGATCCGCGATCATGGGACCCGCAAGCGTTACGTCTTCGGTGAGCACGTCTGATTGATATACAAGTACATCAGGGCGCCTTGCTACAAAGCGCTGGTCTTCGACCATATATTCACGGCTGCGGCCATTTGTTATGGCGCGGGTAAAGGGCACCGGATTATCCGGATCACTCACGTAGCTGTCTGCCCCGTCACCCGCTGGCATATCGGTTGAAAGCCCCTTCCCGTCCTGTAAGTATAGTGTGAAGGGCTCCATGTCCGCGGGCGGCCATTGATCGTGGGTACGCCATTCATTTTCACCGCTGTAATAGGCATATGCTTCAGGAAGGTCCATTTCACCTTCGTCCTTTAAGTAAAAGTCGAAAAATTTATGTTCGATTTCCTTTTGATAAAAGCGCGAGGTTTTTTGCGCAAACGGCACATTACCAAGGAAATTACCTTCTGATCTCACCCAGCCGCCATGATACCAGGGGCCGCGCACATAAATATTATTGATCCCAGGATTGTTGGCTTCGATATGCTGGTAAATCTTATTAGGCCCGTAGCTGTCTTCCGCATCAAACGAGCCATAGACATTAAGAACGTTGGTCGTGATCCCATTCATGTGAGGGATAATGTTTCGGCGCTGCCAGAATTCATCATAGGTGCCGTGTTCCATCAAATAATTCCAGAAAATGCTGCGACCATGAATATATTTATCATTCACATTGTGAAGCGCACCCATTTCCAGGAAAAAGCGGTACGCATCATCATGGGGAATCTGAATGCGAGATGCGTTGGTCTGGGTTGGATTGTTATGATCCACCCGCCAGCTGTTATAAAAACGGAAGCTGTCGAGCAGGAAAAACACACCGTTATGATGGTCATCATCGCCAATGAACATATCGCCGATGGCCGCCTGCGGTGATGCGGCCTTGATCGCCGGGTGACTATCGATGATCGATGCGGCAGTATAAAAACCGGGATAACTTATGCCCCAGATCCCAACGCGGCCGTTATGACCATCGATATTTTCCAGCAGCCACTCGACCGTATCATACATATCGGTACTTTCATCGTGATCCGTCGGGCTTTGTTTATCGGGATTATGGGGCGACATTTCCTCATACACACCCTCACTCATCCAGCGGCCGCGCGCGTCCTGATTCACAAAAATATAGCCTGATTTTTCATAATGATGATCAAAGCTCACCGGGCCCAAATACAGCGGGAAGTTATCGGTACCATACGGCCGCACACTATAAGGCGTGCGCTTCATCATAAACGGATAAGTTTTTGAACGGTCCTTGGGCACATAAACCGCTGTAAACAGCTTTACCCCGTCCCGCATGGGTATTTCAAATTCATATTTGGTGTAATGCTCCCGGGTGCTGTAATTCTCATCCGCATGCGCTGGCAGGATGAATAGGAAGCTGATCACGATAAATTTAAGTATTTTTCCCATGATCGTTCCCCTAATTCGGTATCCGGTTGATGGTCACGCTTGATGGATGCGCCGCAGAATGATGAAGTTTATGAGTTGCCTTGATGTAATCTTCGTCTCTCGCTTCATAAATATTCATAAACTGATGCGGGTTACGATCGGCGAGCGGGAACCAGCTGCTTTGAACCTGGATCATGATCCTGTGACCTTGTTTAAAGGTGTGGGAGACATCCGGAAGCAGGAATTTCACTTGCGTCACTTCACCCGGGGTAATGGGTTCCGGGTTTTCATAACTGTTGCGGTATTTGGCGCGGATAATTTCGCCGCGAACCATCATTTGATAACCAGCCATGGGAACGTCCATATATTTATCTTCGGCCGCTTCAATTTCCGGGTAATTGTCCGGGAAGACATCAATCAGCTTTACCACTAGGTCCGCATCGGTTCCGGTGGTTTCCAGATAAAGATCCGCGGTGATTTTACCGGTAAGCGTTACGTCTTCGGTCAGTACATCCGTCTGGTAAACCATCACATCCGGGCGTGTAGCGGCAAAGCGTTGATCTTCGACCATATATTCGCGGCTGCGGCCCGATGAGACTTCCTGAGTGTATGGAACAGGATTTTTCGGATCACTGACCCATTCGACACTTCCCTCACCTTCGGGTGCGTCATGATCAATGCTGCCGTCCGCTTTTAGGTAAAAAGTCAGCGGCTCGCTTTCTTCCGGTGGCCACTGGGCATGCTCGCGCCATTCATTGGCACCGGTATAAAAGGCCAGCACTTCCGGCAGCTCATGATCCGGACCGCCTTTAAGGTAATGATTGAAGAATTTAAGATCGATTTCCTTATAATCCGCGGAGGTCTGGACATCAAACTGCACATTGCCAAGCTCTGTCCCCGGGGAGCGGACAAAACCACCATGGAACCACGGACCACGGATCAGGAAGTTATCCGTATTCGGGTTCTTTTCTTCGATGCCGTGGTAAATGGCGGTTCCGCCGTAGCTGTCTTCGGCGTCAAAAGATCCGATTACCGTCATCACATTAACGGTCACGTTGTTCAAGTGCGGCACGATATGGCGGCTTTGCCAGAATTCGTCGTAATCGCCATGTTCCATCAATTTATTCCAAAACGGGCTGTTACCGTGGAAATATTTGTCGTTCACATTGTGAAGCGCACCAAGTTCCATAAAGAATTTATAGCTGTCATCGCCCGGGAACTGAAACGGATCCTGCTTTCCCTGGGTGGTCGGGTTGTTGTGATCTTGATCAAAGCCACGGAAGAAACGAAACGCATCCAGTAGGAAAAAAGCGCCGCGATGATGGAAATCATCGCCGTAAAAGATATCGGCCATTGGGGACTGCGGTGATGCGGCCTTAATCGCGGGGTGACTATCGATGATTGATGCTGCTGCATAAAAACCACGGTAACTAATCCCGAAAATACCTACATTGCCATTATGGTTATCAACATTTTCCAGCAAAAATTCGACCGTGTCATACATATCCGAGCTCTCATCGTGATCCGTCGGGCCCTTATCAGGGTTATGGGGTGTCATGTTCACGAATTCACCTTCTGACATAAAGCGACCACGTACATCCTGGTAGATAAAAATATAACCGTCCTTGGCAAAGCGGTTATCACCGCCGCTTGGGCCAAGGTTGGTTGGGAAATTATCGACACCATATGGGCGGATTGAATAAGGGGTTTTTACCATCAGCATCGGATAAGTGCGCGATTTATCCTTCGGTGAATAAACGGCAGTGAATATTTTGGTGCCGTCCCGCATGGGAATTGCATATTCATGTTTTGTATAATGTTCCCGCACGTCATAACCGTCTTGCGCATATGCGCTTACTGAAACAACCAGAAATATAAGTACAGATTTAATGAGTTTTGGCATTTGTGCCCCCTTATCCATTTATAATTTTAAGCTCACCTTAAATTAATGTTGTACCTTTTGCAGCATCTTTTGTAAAAGGAAGGGAAAATAAATTAAACAGGGTCGCTTGATGTTTGTTCTGATCGATAATTACGACAGTTTTACCTACAATCTTTACCATTATCTGGGGGAAATTGGTGCGGATGTGGAAGTTTACCGAAATGATGAAATTTCGGTGGATGAACTGCGCGAGAAAAATCCTGACGGCATTATCCTCTCTCCTGGTCCCTGTACACCGGATGACGCTGGAATTTGCATGGAAATCGTTGAAAAACTGGGACAAAGCATTCCAATTCTTGGCGTTTGCCTTGGTCACCAATCAATCGGTCAGGTCTACGGCGGTAAAGTGATCCGTGCGCCTTATCTGATGCACGGAAAAGTCAGCCAGATCAATCATGATGGGAAAACGGTCTTCGACGGCTTTAAAAGCCCGTTTGATGCCACACGCTATCATTCACTGATTGTGGAGCGGGACAGCCTTCCTGATTGCCTTGAAATTACATCAGAAACCGAAGATGGCATTATTATGGGTCTAAGCCACAAGGAACACCCGGTTCACGGGGTTCAGTTCCATCCGGAAAGCATAGCATCCGAACATGGCCATGATATTCTTAAAAATTTCGTCACCCTTGCCAGCAGCTTTAAAAAAGAGGCTGCATAATGAGTATCGATTTTAAAGATGTTATCAATTATGTGGCGCAGGGAAAAACCCTCCCGCGGGATATGGCGAAGGAAACCTTCGAATATATGATGAATGGCGACGCTACGGCAGCACAGATCGGTGCGTTTCTGATGGGCCTTCGTATTCGCGGTGAAACAGTGGATGAGATGACCGGCGCAGTAGAAGCCATGCGTGGTAAAGCACTTGGTATTAAGGCACCTGAGGGTGCCGTGGATACCTGCGGCACCGGTGGCGACCAGTCGGGAACCTATAATATTTCAACAGCTGCAGCCATTGTGCTTGCAGCATGCGGAGTTCCGGTTGCAAAACATGGTAATCGCGCAGCGTCCTCCAAGTCCGGCAGCGCGGACGTGCTTGAGACCATTGGTATAAACATTGATGCGGACATGGAAATTGTAAAGCAGTGCCTTTATGAGCTTGGGATCAGCTTTTTGATGGCGACCCGCCACCATAGTGCCGTGCGTCACGTGGGACCAAGTCGTGCACAGCTGGGAACCCAGACCATATTTAACCTGATCGGTCCCCTTTCCAACCCGGCAGCAACCAAATTCCAGGTCATCGGTGTCTTTCACCAGAAATGGAACCGCCCCATGGCAGAAGTACTTGGAAAACTGGGCAGCGAACATGTATGGGTGGTGACCGGTTCAGACGGTCTTGATGAAATTACCATCACTGGTAAAACTCATGTGGCGGAATATAAAAACGGCAAAGTTACTGAATTCACCGTTTCCCCGGAAGATGCCGGCCTTTCCCGCGCCCCAGTTGAGGAAATCAAGGGTGGTGACGCGGAATATAACGCCGAAGCGCTAATTGGTGTTCTGAACGGCGACAAGAACGCGTATCGTGACATTGTGCTGCTCAACACAGCAGCGGCATTGATTGTTGGCGGGAAAGCAATGGACCTTAAAGATGGTGTCGCCATCGCCGCAGACGCCATCGACAGCGGCAAAGCCAAGGCAAAGCTTGATGCCTGGATTGAGCTTTCCAATACGGAACTACCGGAACCCGAAGAAGACGAAAATGAGTGATATCCTGCAGAAAATTGCTGCCACCACACGGGAACATGTGGCGCGATGCAAGATTGATCGTCCTTTGGTGGATGTCGAAGCGGCCGCTAAGGCTGCCTCACCAGTTCGCGGTTTTCATGAAAATCTTAAAAATGCCGACCGCGAAGGTAAATTCGGCCTGATTACCGAAATCAAAAAAGCGAGCCCCTCAAAAGGACTTATCCGAGAAGGTTTTGACCCGCCCGCCCTCGCCAAAGCTTATGAGGCCGGTGGTTCAAGCTGCTTGAGTGTGCTCACCGATCAACCTTATTTTCAAGGCGCAGATGATTTTCTGGTAGCGGCGCGCAAAGCAACGTCGCTGCCCGCCCTTCGTAAAGATTTTATGGTGGATCCCTATCAAATTGTTGAAGCGCGAGCGCTTGGTGCCGACTGTATTCTGATCATTATGGCCATGATTGACGATGTTTTAGCCGCTGAAATTGAAGCTACTGCGATCGAACACAAACTTGATGTATTGGTTGAAGTTCATGACACTAAAGAATTGGAAAGAGCGCATAATTTAAAATCACCACTTCTTGGCGTCAATAATCGAAATCTTAAAACATTTGAAGTATCGCTGGAGACCACTATCAAGCTTGCTGCGCTAGCTGATCCATCCCGCACATTGGTCAGTGAAAGTGGACTTTTTACCCATGATGACTTAAGAATGGTCAAGGAAACCTGCGGGATTAACAGTTTCCTGATTGGTGAATCGCTGATGAGACAGGAAAATGTCGAGGAAGCGACAAGAAAACTGCTGCAACCTGACTAAGATCAAGTTTTAAAAGGGATAAAGGGCGTAAGTATAGAGCATGTCAGATTTAACACACCTTGATAAAGATGGCCGTGCCAGCATGGTTGATGTGTCCGATAAGCCGGAAACAAAGCGTATTGCCGTGGCCAAAGGCCGCATCTATATGCAGGCGAAAACACTGGCACTCATAGAAGCGGGCGGCGTCAAAAAAGGGGACGTCTATACGGTCGCGCGCCTTGCCGGCATTATGGCCGCGAAGAAAACAGCTGATCTGATCCCCCTGTGTCATCCCCTGCCCATTCAGAATGTTCAATTGGATCTTACGAGCAATTTGGATGAAAACTGCGTTGACATCACCGCGACAGCTTCCCTTTATGGCCGCACAGGTATTGAAATGGAGGCACTCGCCGCTGTTTCGATCGCGGGGCTTGCTATCTATGACATGTGTAAAGCGGTTGACAAAGGCATGCGGATCACGGATGTGCGCCTCACCCACAAATCCGGCGGCAAGTCCGGCACCTTTGATGCGGAGTAAGTAATTTGGCACTCCTTCCTGTCCCTGAAGCTCTGTCAAGAATTCTAAATGCGGTTGCGCCACTCTCAACCGAAGAAATTAGTATCCATGACGCCTTGGGGCGCGTGCTCGCTGAGGACGCAAAAGCCACCCTCACCCAGCCGCCGTTTGACGCATCGGCCATGGACGGTTATGCGGTCCGATTTGAAGACATAGCGGATCCTCTTACCGTCGTTGGCGAGAGCCAAGCGGGCTGTTCTTACGATGGTGTTGTTGGTCCCGGCGAAACGGTACGCATATTCACCGGCGCCCCTATGGCCAAAGGTGCAGACACGGTCATCATACAGGAAAACGTCACCCGCGACGGTGATCAAGTCATTGTAAATGAAGCAAAAAACAAGGGCGCGAACATCCGCGCAGCTGGCGGTGATTTTAAATATGATGAAGTACTAGTAGAAGCTAGTACAAAGTTAAATAGTAAACATATTGCGCTACTCGCTGCCGGAAATGTGGCTGCTTTAACCGTCTATAAACAACCCCGTGTTGCTGTGCTTTCCACCGGCGATGAGCTTAAGGATGTCGGCTCCGAAATCGGCCCTGATCAGATTGTAAACAGCAATGTTCCCATGTTTATGGCACTGGTGAAAGAGCATGGCGGCATTCCCACCAATATCGGAACCGCGCGTGATACAGAAGAAGATGTGCGCGCGAAGATAAGGGAAGTAAAAGATTTCGATATCTTTGTTTCCATTGGTGGTGTGTCTGTCGGCGACTATGACATCATTCAGGATGTCCTGCGTGAAGAAGGATTGGAAGTCGATTTCTGGAAGGTTGCGATGCAGCCAGGTAAACCGATCGTTTTTGGTGACTTCAACGGCATTCATTATTTCGGCATGCCGGGCAATCCTTCAAGCGCCTATGTATGTTTTGCCAATTTTATGCTGCCTGCGATGAATAAGATGCAAGGCATGGGCGAAGCCGGTTTTCCTCTTTCCCATGCGCGGCTTGAACATTCCTTAAAACCAGGTGGCACCCGGGTTAATTACCTGCGTGCCTTTGTCAGTGAAAACGGACTTGGGGAACAGACCGTGAGCGCAAAGCTTACGCAATCAAGCGCCAATCTATCCCCGCTTGCAAAATCAAACTGTCTGCTTATTCGCGAAATAGATGCCCCTGCTGCAGAAGCCGGTGATCTGGTTAAAATCGTCCTGATTGATCGCTAAAAACCCATGTTCTCATTTGTTTCTTGACAGAAGAATAAAAATAGAACATAAAAGAACATATATGGTTGAATCGGTGAAATTTGGGGGATTTTGACGGGAGATTTTTAATGCTGACGAAAAAACAACATACTCTTTTGATGCTCATTCATGAAAGGTTGCAGGAAGATGGTGTTGCTCCCTCTTTTGAAGAAATGAAGGTAGCATTGGAGCTTAAATCAAAGTCAGGTATTCACCGTCTGATTAACGCCCTTGAAGAACGAGGCTTTATTCGCCGTCTTCCCAACCGTGCCCGCGCACTCGAAGTGATCAAGCTTCCGGAAGACGAAGATACATCTTCAAATATTTTCCGCCCTGATTTTGGTGGTCGCAGCGAACCGGATCCGCAAATCACCGAAATCCCGCTGCATGGCAAAATTGCCGCTGGTACACCCATTGAAGCTCTGGAACAATATGAAAATATAGATGTTCCTGCTGCTATGCTGGGGGCTGGCAGTTACTATGCTCTTGATGTGGATGGAGACAGTATGATCGATGAAGGCATTCTGGATGGTGACCGGGTGCTGATTGAGCGTTGCGACAATGCAAACAACGGTCAAATCGTCGTGGCCCTTGTTGACGAGGAAGAAGCAACCTTAAAAACGCTGCAAAAGCGTGGCCCCGATATTGCGCTTGAGCCAGCAAACCCTGACTTTGAAACCCAGGTTTACCCGGCAAATCGCGTGCGAATCCAGGGCCGTCTCGTGGGTCTTATTCGTCAGTATCACTGACTAGTTAGCGAAAAATTCAATATTGGCACCATCGGGTGATTTCACAGTGAAAATGCTGATATCACCATACGGTGCTAAATGTGTTTGGTGAATTCGCATTGGCTGATTGATTCCTCGTCTTCTAAGGATTTCCACAGCCGTATTCAAATTTTCAACCGGGAATTTTATGGACAGGATACCAAAATTAGGAGCATTACATGTAGCGGCGTAGTCTTCCCCTTTAAGATCCATGAACTCAACCAATTCAACTCTACCAACTTCACTTGGCGTAGGATAAAGGATAGCTGCACGGTAACGAGATGAGGTTGTTTGATTTAACGGTATACCAAGTGGCATTTGTGCCTCTTCTTTAGCGGTCATTGGCGGTCCAACCATTAGGCTTTCAAAGCCCAGTGTATCCATAAAGAAATCGGTGGCCACGTCTCGGTCACGTATAGTCATCATTATGTAAAAAGGGCACAGAAAGCCTTTCAAAATCGGGAAACACTTCAGGTAGCGGCGGCGATATGCGCTCGTAGGCTTCGACACCCATTCCTTGTGGTCCCTTGAATATTACGATTTTGAGCTCTGATGATCCAAATTTAAGGTCAGTGATTGGCGTCTCCGTCCACCAATTCATTCTGATGGCATCATCATAAATATTTTCAAGTCCCTTGGCACGAACCATAAGATTAGCAAAGCATCCCGTGTCCCAAGGCCTTGCGCCTGGGCGTGTGGGAATTTGATGCACATCTTCAAACTTGATAAGCCTTATCATACCAAATTCACTGTTGCCCGCTTTAAGAATAACAGATTTAGCACTCGTCCCGTCACTCAATCCAAGATGGGTCAAGAACTCTTCAGTCTCTGCACCTCGCCATATTTCACTATAGTTCCCAATCTCATTAAAAAAACGCGCCGCATCATCAAGGTCATACACACTGATTACGACTTCTGACCAAGGTTCTTCAGTGAGTGTTGGTGGCCTTTCCTGCGCCGATAAGACGTGCAGATTGTTGAGCGAAAAAATCACCAGACTTAAAACAATTGAAACTGATTTATACAATGTCCACCCTATTCTGTTTTTAGTAGAATAGTTACTAAGCAATTGATTGGTCAAGGAAACAATCTGTTAAGTAATAACCGATCTCTCTGGTGGGAAATGAAGGGTAGCCGAGGTCCCTGCTCCAAGCTCGCTTTTGACATCAAGATTTCCTTCAAACAATTTGATGTAGGCATCAACGAGTGGAAGTCCCAATCCGGTACCTGAAATATCGGAATTTTTCACCTGTGCCGCGCGTCTGAATGGTGTCATAGCGGTTACAAGGTCTTCTTCAGACATGCCGATACCATCATCAATGATAGAAATATCAAGCCCGCCACTGTTTCGCACTTTGAGCTTTACAGTAACGGCACTTTCAGGATTTGAATACTTAATGGCGTTTGATAGCAGATTATAAGTCATCTGCCGCAAAATCTTCTCATCCCCTTTCATAGTAATCAGCTTGGTCGGGATTTGATCTTTGATTACCACCTCATGTTCCCTGGCAAGACCGCTTAAGGTTTGGATGCAGGTTTCAATCACATACCCTACATCAATTTCGCTTTCTACAAATTCCTGCTCACCGGCCTCAATTTTTGACAGATCAAGAAGGTCATTAATAATCGCGAGCAAATGTACTCCGCTGGAATTGATAAGCCGTGCATATTCCTTAAAATTGTCGCTCATACGGTCAGGCGTAACGCCGCTTTCGCCGGAAAGGATGCTTGAAAACCCGATAATGGCATTAAGTGGTGTTCTAAGCTCATGGCTCATATTCCCAAGGAAAGTGCTTTTATGTCCGCTGGCTTCTTCCGCGCGCTGACGCGCTTCTTCAAGTTCTTTACGGGCCTTTATCTGATCAGAAATATCCGTTGAAATACCAGCAAGAACACGGTCACCTGTTTCACCATCTTCAAGGATAAATTTATGGCTATGAAAAACCAGTTCGTCGTCTACACGCTCTTCACCATTATGAGGGAACCCTGCGAAGACACTGCGGTCAAGGTCCATCACCTGCTTTGCAATTTGGGGCGGGAAAATCTCACTGTCGTCTCTACCAATAAAATCTTCCACATTTAGCCCGACGGACGCTGCACCTTTTTCATTTATCATAAGATATTTGCCATTTTCATCTTTAATGTAAATGGCATTGGGACTTTCATCAATGATCGCCGTTAGATGTTTTGTATTAATTTTTACCAATTCGGTCCGCCTTGGACTATTCCATAAGTAGTTTATATTGCACTTAAATTAGCGCTTTATGCTTAATTTAGTATTAACCATATTTTCCCACATAATGCTTACATATTTTTGTGCCTTTGAGTAAGATAAGTACATGAAAATAAAAATGGGTTCTAAATATGGAATGGCATGACCAGGGCGTTGTTTTGAGCGCGCGAAAATACGGTGAATATGACGCCATTCTGGAAGTACTGACCCGGGATCATGGGCGTCACGCAGGAATCGTTAAAGGTGGTTTTGGTCGAAAAAAACGGGGTGATATTCAGCCAGGAAACGAAGTGGTGGTTAAATGGCGGGGTCGTCTGGAAACCCATTTGGGCACATACACTCTGGAAGTAAGAAATGCGCGATCCGTCGCTTTTCTTTATAGTCCAGCTAAACTGGCAGCTCTTAACAGTTGCTGCAGCCTTCTTTGTGTAGCGATGGCGGAAAATGAAGTGCACGAAAAGCTGTATAATGGTCTTCTTGCCTTTCTGGACGTACTTGAAGCATCGGACGAAGACACCGGTATTTGGGCCCCTCTCCTGATCCGCTGGGAACTCGGTCTTCTTACCGAACTCGGTTTCGGACTTCACCTTGATGAATGCGCGGCCACCGGATCATCAGATGAACTTTACTACGTTTCGCCAAAGTCAGGCCGCGCTGTCAGCCGTGAAGCGGGCGAGCCCTATAAAGACAAGCTGCTGATCCTTCCTGCATTTCTGGATGGCAATGGCGAACTGCTCGCCAAAAGCGATATCGCAAACGGCCTAAAACTAACAGAATTTTTCATGGAACGGCATATGCTCGCCCCCTTTGGCAAGACCCTTCCCCAAGCCAGGCGAATGATTAAAGATCATATTCTTAAAGCACCGATCTCATCCTGAATTTAGTTCAGGATCTCTTGGCATTTCGGTCGTTTCTTTTGTTTGAACCTTAAAGAGATGCGAAACCGAAGGCGACCGGACATCTTATAAGTTCAGCATGACAATTTTTTGTTGTTTTGACGCGTTTTTCCCCTTTAACCGCTCACGCATGTTGCTATAGTAGCGCTATGAATACTGAAGCTTCCCAAGATACTATTTTAGACGCTCCGCTCGGTGATACTCTGGGCGATCGTTATCTGTCATACGCCCTTTCAACGATTATGTCCCGCTCCCTTCCCGATGTTAGGGACGGACTTAAACCAGTGCACCGTCGCTTGCTCTTTGCCATGCGGCAATTAAAGCTTAATCCGGACACAGGATTTAAGAAATGTGCCCGTGTGGTCGGCGATGTGATCGGTAAGTACCACCCGCATGGGGATCAGTCGGTTTATGACGCTATGGTTCGCTTAAGCCAGGAATTTGCAGTTCGTTATCCTCTGGTGGACGGACAGGGTAATTTCGGGAACATTGACGGTGATAATGCCGCCGCCATGCGGTACACGGAAGCACGTATGACCGACGTGGCAATGGCGCTGATGGAAGATATCGATAAAGACACGGTAGATTTTCGCGAAACTTATGACGGCGAAGAAGAAGAACCGACAGTTATGCCGGCAAACTTCCCTAATCTGCTTGCCAATGGTGCCATGGGAATTGCTGTGGGGATGGCGACATCCATTCCGCCCCATAATGTGGATGAAGTCTGTCAGGCGCTACTGCATCTGATTAAAACACCAAATGCACGCACGGCTACCCTGGTGGATTATATTCAGGGACCGGATTTTCCAACCGGCGGCATTATTGTGGAGCCACGGGAAAATATCATTGCCGCCTATGATACCGGGCGCGGCAGTTTCCGCATGCGCGCCAAATGGCACGAGGAAGACATTGGCCGGGGCATGTATCAAATCGTGGTTACCGAGATCCCCTATCAGGTTCAAAAATCAAAACTGATCGAGAAGATCGCTGATCTGATTTACCAGAAAAAAATACCGATCCTCACCGATGTGATGGACGAAAGTTCTGAAGACATCCGCATTGTGCTTGAGCCGAAAAATCGCACCGTTGATGCCAATATGCTAATGGAAAGCCTTTTTAAGCTTACCGATTTAGAAAGCCGTTTTTCCCTAAATATGAATGTGTTAGAAGGCGGAAAAATGCCGCGGGTTATGAGCCTTCGGGAAGTTCTCCAATCTTTCCTGGATCACAGACAAGACGTCCTGATCCGCCGTTCAAAATACCGTCTGGAAAAGATCGATCATCGGCTTGAAGTGCTTGGTGGCTATTTGATCGCGTTTCTAAATCTTGATGAAGTCATCCGCATCATTCGCGAGGAAGATGAAGTAAAAAAATGCCTGATGGATACGTTTAAACTGACTGATGTGCAAGCAGATGCGATCCTCAATATGCGCCTTCGTAGTCTTCGAAAACTGGAAGAAATGGAGCTAAAACGTGAACACCGCGATCTTGAGGAAGAAAAAGCGATGTTGCTTGCACTTTTGGACAGTGAAGAACTCCGCTGGCAACAAATTGCGACAGACATAAGAAGTATACGCGAAAATTTTGGCAAAAAAACTGATATCGGTGCCCGCCGCAGTGAATTCTCCGAAGCACCGGAAGCAGCAATTATTCCACTTGACGCTCTGATTGAAAAAGAACCAGTAACGGTAATTTGCTCCAAAATGGGCTGGATCCGGGCAATGAAGGGTCATATGGCGATCGATGATAAAATCAAATTTAAAGAAGGTGACGAACTTAAATTCGCCTTCCACTGTCAAACCACCGACAAAGTTCTGCTTTTTGCCAGCAACGGTCGCTTTTATACCATAGGCGCGGACAAACTGCCCGGGGGTCGCGGGCACGGTGAGCCGGTACGCCTTATGATTGACCTTGGTAACGAAGAAGATATTGTGTCGCTTACAAAATACGAACCCGGCAGCAAAATTATCATCGCATCTGAAATAGGTCGCGGATTTATGGCTGAAGCTGACAAAGTGGTTGCGAGCACTAAAAATGGCAAGCAGGTCATGAATACCGAAGACGGCAACAATAAAGCCACCCTCGCCCGTATGATCGGACCGGGGCATGATCATATCGCCATCGTTGGACAAAATAG
>JANQJN010000090.1 GCA_028281625.1 Emcibacteraceae bacterium
CCAGCAAATGTTCAAAAAGGCTGACAAAGGCTGCTGCTTTTTCCAGGTCGGTAAGCTCGCTCCAGTTATTACGGATAAAATCCTTATTAATGGGAAAAAGACCGTAGCCCATTAATAAGGATTTTATCCGTAATAACTGGAGCGAGCTTACCGACCTGGAAAAAGCAGCAGCCTTTGTCAGCCTTTTTGAACATTTGCTGGAAGGAAACGGGACCGTTAGCCCACGTGAGTATCTGGATCTGGTCGTCTTTGCCACTAAAAGTGAGAAGAATACCCTGATCATAAGCCATCTGATGCGGCAGATGGTGGCCATTTATTGGTCCTTACTGACACCAGAGGGCCGCATGGAGGTTGCACCAGTGCTGGAAGACGCGCTTTGGGCGCAGGTTAACAGCGACAGCCATGACATGGGAATCCAGCGTATATATCTTCGAAACTACGCCAACATCGCGCTGACCGAAGGCGCCCTTGAGAATGTCAAGGGTGTCTGGAGCAAGGAACTGGATTACGATCATTTGAAGCTGGGCACCCGCGACTATACCAATATTGCAGCGAGCCTCGCGATCAAGCTACCCGAAGAAGCAGAATTGATCATTGCCTTACAAGCTGATCGGGTAAATGGGCTTGATAGTCAGCGGCGGTTTGAATTTATCAGCTTTGCCCTTTCTCCAGATCAGGAGACACGGGATAAGTTTTTCGACGCGCTTATGCATGTTGAAAACCGCCACACAGAAGAATGGGTTCTTGCCGCGCTTAGTTATCTTCATCATCCGCTAAGGCAGCAAAATTCTGAAAAATATCTGCTGAGAAGCCTGGATATTTTGCAGGATATCCAGATCACTGGTGATATCTTCTTCCCTGGTCGCTGGCTGAGCGCCACGTTCAGGTATTACCAATCTGACCGCGCGGTAGAAATTGTTGAAAATTTCCTCGCGCGGCGCCCCGACTATAACTATCAGTTAAGGCTCAAGATTTTGCAGGAGACAGACCGGCTTCTCAGGGCAAACCGAATTCTGAAGCGCGATACACTGTAACAATTCACTTTACAAGCTAAGCATTTTTTTATATCAGTCGGCTTTCTTTTATAGATGGAAATAATGATGCTTGAGTTAATTAGTGATCCCTTAGTACGATTTCGCGCGATCGCCCTGGTGGAAGGGCTTTCTTTTTTGATGCTGCTGTTTATCTCTATGCCGATGAAATATTATCTGGGCTTTGCCACATTCAGCTGGTATGTGGGCGCAGCGCATGGCGGGCTATTTGTGATTTATCTGATTTTCGCCATTGAAATATGGATCCGCCGCCGCATCAATGCATGGCAATTCATAAGGGTTTTCATTGCATCAATCATTCCGTTTGGAACATTTTTCAATGACAAAATGTTAAAAGAACAACAACAAAAATTTGGGGTCGCGCGCGCCTAGTAAAACCAGCGCATATAGTAATATAGGGTTCGAAAAGCTGCTGGGCTGGCACGCCAACATCCGTCTGGTCGATATGGGTGAAAATATGAGCCATTTGATCGCCGCCCTGCTCCCGGTCGACTAAAGTCAATCGTCATTTCGTCGCATATTAGCATTATTTAATCCATTTATTGTTGCGCGATTTTTTAATCGGCGTATAGTCCCAATTGGAATAAGACAAAGGGTATAAAGATGGACAATGTTGTTGAACTGGAAGTAGGCGAGAGAAGCCCTTCCGGTGATCTTGAAAATTATCCCAACCGTAACTGGATTGAAGCCGGTATTAAAATTCTCCGTGAAAAAGGAATGGCTGCAGTAAGTGTTGATACGATCTGCGAAGAAGCCGGCATGGAAGTAAGCGATTTTAATCAAGCCTTTAACGGGCTTGAGGCTTATCTGTTTGCAGTGCTTGACTTTTGGTACGAAAAAGAAGTTCTTGCCTATATCGATATGATGGATGAGATATCCGGCGAAGGGGAAGACTTCCTTATGAGCATGATGGAAATTATCGCTCACGCCGACAAGGAAGACGAAGTGGCGATCCGTAACTGGGCTCTTAAATGCCCTAATGCCCATAAAGCGCTTGCGAGGGTTGATCGAACACGGCTTGACTATACGATTGGTGTGTTCCGTGAAATGGGATTTAGCGAAAATGAAAGTACGCTGCGCGCTAAAATACTCTATACGTCCGTCATCGGGCTTGAATATAGCTCCATTTCCGCATCGCTTGAAAAACGGCTGGAAATGGCGAAGTTTCTTTGTCGAAAAGATTAGTGGGTAGAAAAGACTAAATGCCCAAATTTTTTGATCAGCTTGACCAGAAGCTCAGCACCTTTATTAAAGAACAGCCAATGTTCTTCGTCGCCACGGCACCGAAGGACGGACGCATCAACATGTCACCCAAAGGTTTGGATAGCCTGCGCATACTAAGCCCAACGCGGGTTGCATACCTTAACCTTACCGGAAGCGGTAATGAAACATCGGCACATCTTCTTGAAGATGACCGCATGACCATGATGTTCTGCAGCTACACGCGGACCACCAATATTCTGCGTCTTTATGGAAGCGCCCATGAAATTACGCCGGAGGATAAGGAATTTGATGAATTATACGCGCTTTTTCCTGATTATGCGGCGCCCAGACAGATCTTTATCCTTGATATAACGTCCATACAGACATCCTGCGGCTACGGGGTACCCGTTATGACCCTGGATTATGAAAGGGAAACCCTGGACAAACATATGGCCGGGCTAGGCCCCGACGGGGTCGAGGCCTACCAGCAAAAAAACAATCTGCGTACCATTGATGGTATCAGAACCAGACTTAAGGAAAAAGCTTCCTAATTGCCGCCCGGCGGGTTCAGCGACGCAAAATATTCATCAGTAAATTGTGTCAGTGACATTTCTTCAATGACATTCTGATTGTCTGTGCGCACCGTATTGCGTGCGATATTTTCCGGAATTTCTGCATTTGTGCTTCTTTGCATCACAAGCATCCATTCATCAATACCGGTCGTTTCCTTTTTGATCGGGAACATGCGCTGAATACCGCTATCGTTGATATATTCAAACGGGGCAATATTCTTTTTAGTGCTGTTAATCCCTTCACACATTACATATTCCTCAGCGCGTTCACCGGGTTTGTAGTGTTTGTTTTTAAAGGCAAAAATCAGATACTCGCGGTCCTCTTCACCTTGATTACTTCCCAGATACACATCGCTGTTGGTGCTATAAAGCAGGAAATTTTCCTCGCCTCCGCGCCAGCTTTTGGTCACTTCGATTTCCATATAAACACCGCAGGATTGATCCCTGCCTTCGCGATAAAATGTTAGTGGCTGATGGGCCACCACTTTGCCACGCACCACCTTGTCGGCATATTTGGCAAAGCTTTCGTAGTTATAAGAATGGGTCTGCGCAAACGCGCCTGCACTCATCCCTAAAAACGCAATTAATGATATAATGGTTTTATAAATCATCATCACTCCTCTCACCAGTTACAGTTAAACGTATTGGTTCTAAGGATCGGCCGGGTCGAAAAAACATTGGCTCGGTCGATGATTAGAAGTCTAGACTATACCACAAAATGGTTAATAATTGGGAAAAATCGCAGAATTCCGGGAATCAAGATGGGAAATGAAGCGCTTACTCAAGCTCAAATTCATTCACAAAATGGGAGTAGCTCATCTCCTCGATCACGGCGAGGTTCCCGTTGTTAAGCCGCCGACGTGGGATCGTATAAGGAAGTGCATTATTTGCGATACGGTCAACAATCATCATCCATTCACCCTTTTTGACCACACCGGTATCTTCGTCAACGATTGGATTTTCAGCGGTGTAGGAAACAATCGGGAAGATTTGCTGCGTCAGGCGCGTGGACATATATTCAAACCCGGAAAGATCCATCCGGGTTG
The DNA here is from genome assembly GCA_028281625.1 of Emcibacteraceae bacterium. Classification (GTDB taxonomy): domain Bacteria; phylum Pseudomonadota; class Alphaproteobacteria; order Sphingomonadales; family Emcibacteraceae; genus Pseudemcibacter. Next base: position 3,874 of record JANQJN010000090.1, read on the forward strand.
AACGACCCTCATCACAATTCAGGAAATCCGGCGCGGAGTTTACGCCAAAACTGGGGTTTTTACGGGCGAAAATGAAATATTCGGTTTCCGGCGCGTCATTCATCAGGATATCGCTGTTGGAAACAAACACTTTAAAGTTCTCATCACCGCCCTTGAAGCTCTGGATCACATTGATTTCCATAATATAGCCGCAGCGCATATTCACTTCGTCGTAGATAAAGCGCACCTCTTCACGGCCAACAATGGTGCCGCGGACAATTTTCGCCGATGTATTCTTGATCCTTGTATAGGTTTTATCGGCCCCCTGCGCGTTTGAAAAGCTAACGAACAGGATCGTTGAAACGAATATAGAAATGACAGAAATAATGATTATTTTAATAGTCTTACACATATTTTCTTAATGTAACAAATTAATTTATCTTTAGTTCTTCCTCGGCAATCAGAACCACCGCATGGCTAAGGGCAGTATAACGCCAGTGTTCTTCCAAATCCAGATCGTCTTTTATGGCATTCAAAAAGGCTTTTTGCTGCTTCAAAATGGCCTTTTCTGTCTCGTCATTACCAAATTCATAGCGCTGATCACCCAATATTACAACATTATCGGGCGTAATTTGGGCAACACCCCTCGCCCCGATCACTTTATTTTCTGGAACATCTTCGGGGTCGACCTTTGGGCCAAAACCGCTTTCAAAATAAAGCGTGGAACCATCATCATAGGTAATCAGCATGTTGCTCTCATTGGCAACGGTCATGCCTTCCACGGTTTTATATCCCAAAGCCTTGATATCCGCGACCGGGCTTTCGGTAATCTGCGCCATGACGTCAGCATAATGGATGCCGCAATCCACAAGTGGCGAAAGACCGGCGTTTAGGATGTTTTTATGAAGCTCCCATTCTTCGCCAGTGCTGTGCTGATTGCTGGTAATGGTCGCCTTATAGGGTGCACCCAGGCTTCTCGCGCATTCAATAAACTTCTGCCATTTGGCATGGTGACGCAGGATATAACCGATATAAAGCTTCTTGCCCGTCTTGCGCGCTGTGGCGATGGTATAGCCCGCTTCTCGCTTATTCATTGCAAGTGGTTTTTCCACAAATACATGCGCCCCCGCCTCCATCGCCTGACACGCGTATAGGGCATGGGTATCCGTATAGCTTGAAATGATCACCGCATCCGGCTTTGTCGCCGCCAGCGCGTCCTTAAAAACGCTATAAAGCGGAACATCGCGGAAATATTTGGCCACCGGCTGCCATTTCTGCCAGTCCCGGGCCACAAGGCCGACAATTTCCACACCCTTAAGCTTTGCGGCGGCCTTGGCATGGGCGAAACCCATGCGGCCGACCCCAACGACGAGAACTCTTACCATACGCGCTTAATGCCCCTTAATTGGCCGCAAAACAGTAGAAATAACCATTCCCACCGGTGGCAATCAGGTTTTCCTGGCTGCAACCACGCGATGGATGGGCAAAATTCCACGATGTGGGGTTTGCACCACCGCCCGTACGGTCATGATGGCCCACATTGCCGCTACCATCTTCAGCGTTTGACATCCAGTTACCGCAGGTGTTATCCGTTGACATGCCCATCAGGTCACTTCCAGTCAGGATATCATGCTGGTTGGAACTATCGCCACGACCATTAATCATGTTCCCCGCTTCATCGAGGGAATTTTCCTTGGATAGCTTATTGTTATCGCTATGCAGGTCATCAACGGACGTCGCAACCATAACGCCATTTGCATTATACCATGGCCCCGCGCCAATGCGGTCCCGCGCGTTTACAGCGCCGTCACCATTTGTGCTTAGGTAGGCTTTCCAATCCTTATCCCCCTGCCCAACGGCGGTTGCAAGGCTTTTACAAATCATATCGGCACCCGCCAAGCCACCAATGTTTCCACCGTCGCCGGATCCTTTGGATGTTATAAAAAAGCTAAGTGATGTATCCTGCGCAGACGCGGTCGTCGCCAGAAGCAGCGCCCCCGCCATAGCGAAAATTGATTTTCTCATGCTTGTCTCCCGTTATTTGATTGTGTTGTGAGAGGAGTCTAGCAAAAAACCCCACTCTTGGTAAGGGTGAGGTTTCCTTTATTCAAACTCTGTGCAAAGTTTAGCGAAATGATGGTCCGTGCTATCTTTGCCCAGAATATGTTCCTATACTTCAATCCAGCTCATGCCGGCTTCGCCGTGATAAAATCCATTGGAAAATTCTGCACCCGGCACTTCGTCTTCCAGTGCTTCAGTTGCCATATCCGCTTCGATCTTCCCATCAAGATGATCACGAAAAAATTGGCTGACCAGAACCATATCCACATCATGCGGCGAAAGCCGGAAGTGTTTTATGCCCATCTGCGCCATGTCTTCCAGCTCATTGACAAGATTGCAGTAGCTGTATGACATGGTTTGAAGACCATTGATTACCAAAAAAGGATCACTATCCAATGTATCCACCGTCAGACCGTCCGGGTCCTGATTACATACATACTGACAGCCTGTTTTTCCCAGATTGTGAACCCGCGCGTGATAACAACGGGCAGATATGGCCAGCGGCAGCCTTCCGAATACCTGTACTTCCAGTTCCGCAGTTGCTACCGCTGCGATCGCCCTGATTTTACGGGACGATAGTTCATGATTAAGAGATATGCGTTTAGCGCCCTCCTTTTCAAAAAATCTGAGCGTCGCTTCGTTATAGACATTTATGAACGGGCCAATGGCGTGGGGAGCACCGCCCAGCAACTGAACGGCGCTAAGGTCATTTGCCTCAACCATATAATCCGGTGCCATGGATACACAGTTTTCGACCTTCTTCATATCTTTATCATCCATCACCAGCGCGAGGCTTGAGATAATCACTTTTTTACCGCCCCGTTCCAGCCTTTCGATAACGTCTGCAAGATAATTTTCACCGCTGCCACGCCTGGTACAAATCACCTCACCCAAAAAAACGGTATCAACTGGCGCTTCATCGGCAATTCGAAAGTAAAAATCCCTCCTTTTATCGTCATCCCAATTAAAAAGCAGTGGTCCTATTGATAGCTTTGCGTCAGCCATGGCATCCATAATTACATCCATTCCTTCTTATATGCACCGGAAGAGCCGCTGCCGCCTTCGGTTAAATGGTCAACGCTGATATTCACGTCCCGGCGCTTTCAATCTGATTTACAGCTTCCCTGAAGCTCGAGACAATCTGTCCGATGTAAGCCTTGCTTCGCTGGCGTCCCTCAATCTTAAAAGCAGTAACACCCGCCGCGATCAATTCCGGCAGAATTTTTGCAATGTTAAGGCTTGTTGGTTCTTCAAACAGATATCCGGTTTTTTCATTAGCGCAGAAGCGCCCCTTGCAAAGAGTGGGATAACCGGCATTTTCGTGTTCTTCAAAATTGTTAATGGTCAGTCCAGCCAGTTTGGTTGAAAGTATGGGGCCACGTTGTTCATAACTCACATGGCTTGCCGGTGAACAGACACCATTCATATTCGGGGACTGCCCAGTTAAATAGGAAGAGAGACTGCATCTTCCTTCCGCCATTGGGCACATGCCGCCGAAGGCAAAAACCTCGCTTTCCACATCAATCTGGGCGTTTATGGCCTTTATTTCAGAAACGGTCAGCACCCTTGGTAAAACAACACGTTTAACACCAAATTTCCTGGCGTAAAAATTTATCGATGCCGGGTTGGATGCAGATGCCTGCACCGACAAATGAAGGCGCAGGTCGGGATGCTTGTTTGCGGCATAATCCAACAGGCCGATATCCGCAAGTATCAGCGCATCAACTCCAAGTCTTGCAGCATTATCAATTGCCTCAACCCATACCTTGTTGTTTCCCGCCCGGGCATAGGTGTTAACCGCCAGAAACACTTTTGTCCCCCGTTCATGAGCATATTCAATTCCCTGCTGCAGCTCCTTTACCGAAAAATTAAGACCAGGGAAATTACGCGCATTAGTTTCATCACGAAGTCCCACATATACGGCGTCCGCACCGGCTTCTGTTGCAACACGAAGTGCTGCCGGTGTTCCAGCAGGACACACAAGTTCATAATCGCTCACGATTTTAACCCTCTTGTTTTTTTATCGAGTGAAGAAAGTCTGCGCTGAAGGCGTTCGAGATTTTTTTCTGCTCCCTTGAGACGGGATTTCAGCGCTAAATTTTCCTGTTCAAGTGAGGCAACCCGCTTTAGCAGTGGATTCAATAGCGCCGTGTTTACCACTTCCATATCCTGCTCAGCAGTGTGATAGGCGCTTCGTCCTTTCTCCAGCACCCTGCGGGATATTTTTTTGAGCGGTCCAAAGGTCGCCGTAATTTCCGCCATCAGATCAATATCATCGCTATCAAGTGCGTTTCGCAGCGTAAGCAAACTTTCGGTGTTGCCCTCAACTGTAATCAGGCGGTTAAAGAAAAGTGCATCGCCATCCTGCTTGCCATCAAGCATATCGATCAGTGACATTAGAGGACCGCAAATCATAACATCTGCTTCTTCGCAGGGGGTTTTAGTATATATCGCGTCTATACCATCTCCATGAAACCGCACCTGAAAAACCCGGTCAAATTCCTGTGGTGAAATAATGAAGACCTGGCCGAAGATCGGCTCCAGCCTTTCAAGTACCTGCGGATGATTGCGGGCAAGGCGCGTACAGATTTTTTCAAGCGCGAAGTTAACCGGGCGAGCAGGCAATGGACGACTGAGCAAACCGGCAAACAAGAGCGGGTTAAACCGCGCACCATTTACCCTGGGATTTCCAAATTCGCTTTGCATATATGCGGCTTTCTTGCATTCGATTGAGTTCGTCGATTGCAATCTATAAACCCTTTATCGCAAAGTAATTTTGATCAATGTCAAAAAAAATGGCAAAAAGGCAAAAAAAAGCCCCGAAAGCGATGAAACTTTCGGGGCTTCTTTTAATATCATCATTCTGAACTTGTTTGACCTACCGTCACCTTCGGTTCCGGAATCTCAGAGACCCTGAAACGAGTTCAGGGTTATGTCATGGTGCGTCACTTGTCCCTATAGGCCGCTTCAACCGCATCAAACTCTGCGGAAAGTTCCGCAAAGCGGTCGATGCTGTCTTTACCGGGGATTTGATCCGCATCACTATTGATGTTGTAGAGATAGCTGATCATGCCCACAAGGCCAGCTTTTGGATAAATGATGTTCGGCGTATTCAAGGTCCGGATCGCTGTATGCACCCGATCAAACTGGGCGTTGGCGTCGTCGCTGCGCTCTTCGCTTGAAAGACCGGCATATTCACGGTGCAGTGCGCGGTGCTCCTCGTTGCCTTCGACTTGAAGTTTCCGTGCACGGCTAAACAGATCAGAAATCAGCAGCTGCAGTTCTGTCTGGGCCATAATATCGGTCACATTAATGCCTTGCTCGGTCACACGCGGATCAACCATCAGATCAAAGCTTTGTGTCTGTGTTTGATCACCCCCAGAATCTCCAGAGAGCGTAATACGCACCTGGTAAGTACCCGGTGTTACGATCGGGCCATCACTATAGCGGCGCGATGCGGTCGCATGCCACGGGCCAAGATGCTGCAGATCCCAGCGGAAGCGGTTTAGTCCGGCATCCATGCTCAGATCATCCGTAAGCACATGCATTGGTGCGTTTCGGTCATCGTCTTCGTGCTCGGTACCGTCATTGACGTAGGTTTTCACCACGTCGCCCTGCGCATCAAGGATTTCAAGCTTGATCGATGAATGCTCACCTTCCGGCACATAATAGTCAATGGCAACGGTCGGGCGCGGCAGATCCGGAACACCGTCCGAAGTCCCATCACGCGGCACGCCCCGTGGGAAACGATAGCGGAACTGATCCTTCGGTCTCATAACCTGGAGGCTATCACCACCGGCCATGGCCGCTGCAGCAACGCTTTGGATGTTATCCAGCACCCAGAAACCACGGCCCATTGTTGAAACCGCAAGGTCACCACGGATAAACTTGATATCCGTAACCGGGGTTACCGGCAGGTTTTGCTGGAATCTCTCCCAGCTTTCACCATCATTGGCCGACATAAACATGCCGTATTCGGTACCGGCAATCAGCAGGCCTTCATGATCCGGGCTTTCACGGACCACACGGACCGGATAACCAGTTGGAATGCCGTCTGTAATGCTTTCCCAGCTGTCACCGTAATTTTCGGTTTTAAAAATATAAGGCTCCCAATCACCAAGCTGATAGCGAAGGACTGTGATATACGCCTTACCCGGTGTATGGGGGCTTGACGCCACACTGTCCACACGGCCTTCTGTTGGCATACGTGGGGTAACATTTTCCCAGGTTTCACCGTTATCGCGGGTTACATGCACCGGGCCGTCATTGGCACCGATCCAAATCACACCGGCTTCCACCGGGCTTTCCTGAATGGAATAAATGGTGGAATAATATTCTTCACCGGTGATGTCGCGGGTGATCGGGGATCCTGAGATCACCTGTCTTTCTGGCGGAAACGCGGTCAGGTCCGGTGAGATCTGCTCCCAGGTAATCCCGTCATCGGTGGTGCGGTGCAGATACTGCGATCCGTGATAGACCACATCCGGATTATGAGGCGATACATGGATCGGCGCCACACGCTGGAAGCGGTATTTAAGATCCTTCGGGTTATGACCGTATATATTGGTCGCGCCCACATAATAAGCTTTTTCGGTGCCCGTGCGCTTATCAAAGGTGCCGAAGCGGCCCTTACAGTCGGAATAAACGATATTATGGTTGCCGGGTTTTGGTACCGCCGGACCGGTTTCGCAGCCACCGGCATATTGAATGAATGCATTGGTATGCTGAGTCCCAAACGGTGCGTTTGATGGCACCGAAATGGTCGAGCCATTGTCCTGCATTCCTGCGTAGAGCCAGTATGGATGTTGGTCGTCGACTTCTACCTGATACACCTCTGTCGTGGGCTGGTTAAACTGGGTGGACCAGGTTTTACCGCCATTAAAGCTTACGTTGGCGCCACCATCGTTGGCCTGGATCAGCAGGTCTGGATTATTGGGGTTCTGCCAGATATCATGGTTATCGCCGTGGGGCACGGATACCGTCGTCCATGTTTTACCCCCGTCCACTGATTTACGCAGTGGATTGGCGTTTGAATAGATGATCTTTTCATTGGTCGGATCAATATCAAGATTGGTGTAATAAAACGGTCTGTTCTGAACACCTCGGTCATTGGATACATGGGTCCATGTTTCACCAAGATCATCGGACCAGTAAAGCCCGCCTTCGGGATCCGGCGCTTCAACGATCGCACCAACGACCGATGAATTGGCCGGCGTTACTGCAAGGTCGATCTTACCCACAAGTCCGGTTGGAAGTCCTTCATTGATTTTTTTCCAGGTGGCACCGGCATCGATGGATTTATAAATCCCTGCGTCTCCTTCGGAAATTTCACCACCACTATCGATGGTCCATGGCTTCCGGTCCGCTTTCCAGGCAGAGGCATAAAGAATATTGGGGTTTGACGGGTGCATTTCCACATCAACAATGCCGACAGTGTCTGAAATATAGAGGATATTTTCCCAGGTCTCACCACCGTCGGTGGTTTTATAAAGACCGCGTTCTTCGTTGGGCGCGAATGCGCTCCCGATTGCTGCCACATAGACGGTATCGTTACTGCGGGGATCAATTTCCACTGCACCGATATGACCAGTGTTGGTCAGGCCCACATGTTCCCAATTTTCACCACCATCGATGGAGCGGTACACCCCCTTGCCGGCAATCACGTTGGATCTTAGGCCGTCGGAGCCTGTGCCCACATAAACAATGTTTGCGTCATTCTGCGCGATGGCGATGTCACCAATGGACGGGGTTTCAAAGAAACCGTCGGACACATTGTACCATGTAGTGCCGTAATCATCCGTCTTATAAACGCCGCCGCCAGACGCGCCCAGATAAAAAGTTCCCGGCTCATCAACTGTACCGGTTACGGCGGTTACCCGCCCACCGCGGGTCGGCCCGACATTTCTGAATTCATAACTTTCATATTTCCCGCCAATGTTGACCCCCGTGTTTTGCGCCAGCGCAACTTGTGGTGCCGCCGCGGGTAAAATGGTCATCGCCGCGCTAAGCAGCAAAACATTCATTTTTTTCATGGATTAAGTCCCTTGTTTTTCTCCCAAATTCTGAAGAAAATACGCTAGCACGAGGAAGCATTAAGGGGCAAGGAGGATGTTATTTTATTTCAGTTGAGTTCTTATGTGCTTTGGCAAAACCTCGAGTGCCAAGCGTCAACGGCTTTCGAGTAATACCCAACGTAGGCCAATTTAAAATTGGTGTTATCTTCTCGAATAAAAGCGAAATACCGATTACCAAATGAAATAAAATCCTTTTTATCAAAGCGCAATTTATCCAATGAAATACAATTAATCATATTTAAAAATCGCTTAGTCTTGATTTCTTCAAATCGGTTAGAAAGCTCTCTTTGTGATGCGATTGTTTCGAAGGTACTATGCTGCCAATTGTTTTTTGTTACATCAGTAAACTCGGGTATTATTGAGAATGGAAATCTTATAACGTCGATCGCTGCTGATGCATCATTCTTCACAATAACTTCTTTAATTTGATTTATTTGGTTGACTAGTTCAGTTGCAGACAATTCAAATTTGCAAGAAATTCTAAAACCTCTGCCATAGTCGTTTTGCAAGTCAAATTGTTTTTGTTCTTCGCTAGGATTAGTATGTTCCCAAACCTCTTTTAAACACCCGATATTCATATCTTCCGGATCAGGCTCTCGATTCAAATATGGCCCAAAAGGCAATAACGCCTTCATTTGCATTGATTTTATATTATCTGCATGAGTTTGTGGGGATTGAGCAAAGGATGTAGGTAAAACGCTTAATAAGATAAAAATCAGAATATATTTACTACGCATAAAATCCCCTTCATTTGGCCAGAGAACAAATCTTACCACAAGGGATCTATTTTACTCAACATACTCAACGAACTGATATTCATTATATCCGGTGATATGGCGGGTGGTTCTCTCGATTTTGATGCGTTTTCCAGGCTCCGGCGGTACGCGAAAGAGGTTATCCACCCTCACCTGGGCGCCGTTATCAAGCCGCGCGACCATGGTGGTATGGTCGCTGGTGATAGGGTTGGTCTCAAGTGCCTGGACCAGGGTGCCTTCGATATAGCCTGTGTGGACCGGCTGATCGACCATATAAACCCCCGCCCCGGCGATGAATAACGCGCCGAAGAGGTAGAGTTTCAGGTTCTCTCTAATTTTCTTGAAAAGTCCCATGAATTAAACATGGGCGCAGGAAACTGAATTTCAAGCGGATAACTACTTTTCCCCCTTCACCATTTTTGGAGTAAGAAATTCATTCAGCGTGGCGGTACCGTAATCAAGATCCTTCCACGCACCCTCAAATTCCATCTGCACATAGCCGCAGGTGGGCACGTTCACGATCGCGGCGCTGGTCAGGCGATTAGTAAGGTCGGTGAAAGCGGGGTTATGACCGACAATGGTCACATCATCAAAATTTTCCGGAAGCGCATTTAAAAAATCCAGCACCGCACCTGCGCTAAAGGTATAAAGCGCGTCATCCACCACCCGTTTGATGCCATGATCCGGCAGGTGGGACGCGATATTCTCAATGGTTTCCTGCGCACGCACGGCAGCACTGCAAAAAACCGCATCAAAGCTGCACCCAGCCGCGACAATCGCCGGGGCCATGACCTTGGTCGCTTTAAGGCCGCGACTATTCAGCGGCCTTTCAATGTCATGAAGATCAGGATGATCCCAGCTTGATTTGGCATGGCGTATCAGATGCAGTCGTTTCATGATTTCCCTTTCCGTTTTATGAGTAACGCGGTTGATTGGCCCTGTCAAATATTGCCAAATAAGCGCAATCAGGCTAGGCTCTTGAAATTAACGATAAAAATCAAGGGGAATTAAAATGCAAATGCTGCTGATTGGGGTTCTGCTTTGGTCCGGGGTTCATTATATTCCCGGCTTTATGCCCGACTTTAAAAAGAAACTGGTGGAAAAGCTCGGGAACGCCTACAAGGGCGTGTTCGCGCTTGCCATTGTAGGAAGTATCGTCCTGATCGTAATGGGATGGAAAAGTACGGAAGTGGAAGTGCTTTATGATCCGATCATTGATGCGGGTGCTGTAAGCGTGGCGATGGTCGTAGCCTTTTATTTATTTGCAGCTGCCCATGGACCCAGCAATGTGAAACGCTTCATCCGCCATCCAATGCTCACCGGAGTTATCGTCTGGGGCGGTGCGCATTTGCTTGCAAACGGAGAAAACCGCTCAATTGTGCTGTTTGCTGGGATGATCATCTGGGCAGTGAGTGAGATATTCATCATCAACAAACGTGAAGGCGCTTATGAGGTTCCTGGACCCGCGCCGATCATGAAAGATGTGATAAAGATTGTTGCGGCTGTCGTGATCTTTTCAGTGATGGTCTTCGCTCATCCTTACTTTGCCGGTGTGCCGGTGATGTAGCTCTACATAAACTGCACCACCGCGAAAACGATGGCGGCGATTATGGCAATCTTGATCACGGCGAAGATGATAATTTTCGCCAGTGGTAATTTATTCTCTTCGCTCATCGGTAAAGAAGCTCCTGCGGGATTGGAAGGTCCGGTGCTTCGCGCTGCCACATGGTGGAAAGAATCCACCAACGATCATTGGCGTAGACCAGTTCAAACGCGGTGACGCCACGGGCGGTATAGTCTTCATTTTCCCACGCGTCCGAAATGCCGTAGGCACTTAAAATATTGACCATATAGCCAAAGCGCTGGGTTTGCCGGCCAATTTCACGTTCATAAAAATCGGTGGAAATAGTGAGGAAACTATCCGTGCGCAAATATTCTTCCGCAAGCTGATGGGTTGGCTCATCGCCATCTACATTGATCTTGATTTTGCCGCCGGGGATAAACAGCGAGAGGATCCGCTCCCCGTCCCTTTTTCCCGGTGGGCCAGATACCCCTTCATAGTAAGCTTTAATGAGACCATCAATGGTGGCCACATCCTCTGGCTTTGCCTCCGGTCTGTCTTGCGCGGACGCGAAAGTGGCAGATAAAAAGTATATTAGCAGGGCAATTTTTTTCATGATGTTTCCTTTTTTAGGACGTTAGGAAAAATAGCGCCCCAAAACAACAA
>JANQJN010000013.1 GCA_028281625.1 Emcibacteraceae bacterium
AAACTGCGTGCTTATCACCTTCAGGATCAGGGCTTTGATACAGTGGACGCCAATGAAAGGCTTGGATTTCTTGCGGATGAGCGCATATTTGAGCCGGCCGCAGAAATGCTCAAGAAAATGAACTATTCATCGGTAAAACTGCTCACCAACAATCCGGAAAAGGTAGCGGGACTTGAAAGCTGCGGCATCCGCGTCGCTGATCGGGTGGAACATAAATTTCCATCTAACAATCACAATGATTTTTACTTAAAAACCAAAAAGAACCGTTCGGGACATTTACTTTAAGCCGATCAAGGTCAGCCCTATCGCTGAGAGCGCAAAACCGATCTTTTGGTTTCGGTTAAGGCGCTCACCAAAAAACAGATAAGAAATGATCAGGATAAAAAACATATCGAGCGAAAAGATCGTCACCACAACGCCGCCTGGGCCGCTCTTGAGTGCCGTCACATAAAAGTAAAGACCCCCGAAGGAAACGAGTCCGCAAGAAGAACCAAAAACAAGTGAATTTTTCTTTGCCAAAGTCGAAGTAATGTTTTTATCACCACCTTTCAAAACAGCCGCAGCAAAATATACTGCGCAGTAGGTATAGGCAATCGCCACCACAAGCACACCCGAAAGCGCCATTTCATTGACCACTTTAAGACCTCCATTTCGAAAGGCGAGAAGGATGATACAGGCAACCAAAATAAAGAACCACCTGCCGCTGGTGGATTTGGTACTGCCGCCGACTTTAAGGTTTACGACCACCATGGCGGCAAAGAAAAAGAGAATACCCAGACCTTCCATTAGTGAAATTGCTTCGCCATAATACAGGGACGAGAGTAAAATCACGATAATGATGTTGGCCTTGGCAAAGGCGGACGTAAGGCCCGCAGGCCCAAGACGCATGCCCTTTGAAAAAGTATAATTACCACCTGCGGAGCCCAGTGCGACAATTGCCGCCATGGTAAAATAAGCCCAGCCACCAAACTGGCCGAGCTCTTCGTAGCCATCAATTAGAAAACATATGGCCCCAACCGTATAAAGCCCCAGGAAAAAATAATTATCATCCCCTTCCTTATGGGCATTGAGTTTAAACAGAGTACCGCCAAGGCCAAACATAAAGGCCCCGAGCATGGCTTCTATGATGTAAAATTCCAACCTGAACTATTCCGCGATGTGGCGGGTGCTTTCGGAAAAATCATCAAATTCTTCCTGCCAGTCTGACTTGCGGTTGGTGGGTCGCACCTGTACCGCCGTAACCTTATATTCCGGGCAGTTGGTAGCCCAGTCAGAATTATCGGTAGTTACCACATTGGCGCCGGATTCCGGCATATGGAATGTAGTGTAAACCACACCCGGCTGCATGTTTTCTGTGATCCGGGCTTCCAGCACCGTCTCACCCATGCGGCTCTGGATCATCACCATGTCACCATCGACCACGCCGCGCTCTTCCGCGTCATGTGGATGGATATCGAGAATGTCTTTATCGTGCCAAATGTTGTTTTTGGTTCGTCTGGTCTGCGCTCCCACATTATATTGGCTTAGGATCCGACCGGTGGTCAGGATCAGTGGAAACTTTCGGCTGGTCCTTTCTGTGGTCGGGATATACTCGGTGAGAATAAAGTTACCCTTACCGCGCACAAATCCGCCAATATGCATAATCGGTGTGCCTTCCGGCGCTTTTTCATTGCAAGGCCATTGCACGGAACCTCTTTTTTCAATCAAGTCGAAGCTCACACCGGTGAAGGTCGGTGTGAGGCGCGCGATTTCATCCATAATTTCCGAAGCATTATTATAATGCATGTCATACCCCATAGCGCGTGCGATCCGACAGGTGATTTCCCATTCGTCCATGCCCGTCACAGGTTCCATCACCTTGTTCACTTTACTGATGCGGCGCTCCGCATTGGTAAAGGTGCCGTTTTTTTCAAGGAAAGACGTGCCGGGCAGGAATACATGAGCAAAGCGCGCAGTTTCATTTAAGAAAAGATCCTGCACAATCAGCAAGTCCAGTGCCTTCATTGCGGCTTCAACGTGATGGGTATTTGGATCCGACTGCGCTACATCTTCGCCCTGGATATACATGGCTTTATATTTACCATCGACCGCCGCATCAAACATATTGGGAATGCGGTAACCGGGTTCCGGATCAATTTCCACGCCCCAATCATTCTCAAAATCTGATCTTGGCTCGTCCAGGCTTACGTGACGATATCCGGGAAGCTCATGAGGGAAGGACCCCATATCACAGGATCCCTGAACATTGTTCTGCCCCCGTAACGGATTAACCCCCACACCCGTACGACCGATGTTTCCCGTTGCCATGGCAAGATTTGCCATGCCAATCACCATGGTGGACCCTTGGGAATGCTCAGTCACACCAAGGCCATAGTAAATGGCAGCGTTTCCGCCTGTTGCATAAAGTCGTGCCGCAGCGCGGATGTCCTCAGCGGGGACGCCCGTATGTTTGGAAACAGTTTCCGGGCTGTTTTCTTCCCTTAAGATAAAGTTGTGCCAATCTTTAAAGGCATCGGTATCGCATCTTTCGTCAATATAGTCCTGATCCTGAAGACCTTCGGTCATCACCACATGGGCAAAGGCATTGATCATGGCCACATTGGTTCCGGGCTGAAGCGGCAAATGGTAATCCGCCTTAATGTGAGGCGACTTTACAAGTGCCGTTTTACGCGGATCTACAACGATTAGTTTGGCCCCGTCACGAAGTCGTCTTTTCATCTGGCTGGCAAACACCGGGTGGGCATCAGGCGGATTGGCCCCAATCACCACCATCACATCCGTATCCATCACACTGTCAAACGTTTGCGTTCCGGCCGATGTACCCAATGTTTCACGAAGGCCGTACCCGGTTGGTGAATGGCACACTCGCGCACAGGTATCCACATTGTTATTTTTAAACGCCGCGCGGATCAACTTCTGCATCACGTAGACTTCTTCGTTGGTACATCTGGATGATGTAATACCACCAATGGACTTGCGGCCATGTTCTTTTTGAATGTCCGTCAAACGCTTGGCGCTAAACTCGATCGCTTCGTCCCAGCCAACTTTTTTCCACGGATCCGTGATCTTTTCCCGGATCATCGGGCTTAAAATACGATCTTCATGAATGGCGTAATCCCAGGCAAACCGTCCTTTAACGCAGGAATGGCCATGATTGGCCATGCCGTCTTTCCACGGCATCATTCGGACAACTTCGTCGCCCTTGACTTCAGCTTTAAAGCCACAGCCCACACCACAGTAAGCGCAAGTGGTAACCACGCTGCGTTCCGGCTGACCCAACTCAGCGGTGCGTTTCTCAAACAGGCTGTCGGTTGGGCAGGCTTGCACACAAGCACCGCAAGACACGCAGTCCGACGCCAGAAACGATTGGTCAGTACCAGCCGCAATTTTACTATCAAACCCACGTCCATCAATGGTCAGCGCAAAGGTGCCTTGCACCTCTTCACACGCCCGCACACACCGTGCGCAAAGAATACATTTGCTTGGATCAAAACTGAAATAAGGATTGCTGTCATCAATAATGGTCTTTAAATGATTGTGACCATCCTTTCCATACCGGTTTTCTTCAAGACCCACAAGACGCGCCATATCATGTAGCGGGCTGTCTTCATCGGGATGATCAGAAATATAAAGCTCCATAATCCCGCGACGGATCTTGGTCAAACGATCAGAAGTTGTCTTAACCGACATATCTGGGGCCACGGGTGTAGTACAAGACGCAGGCGTACCGCGGCCTCCCTCGATCTCCACAAGGCAAAGTCGGCAGGAACCATACTCCTTCATAGAATCTGTGGCACACAGACTTGGAATGTCCACATCCACTTCGCGGGCCGCACGCATAACGGACGTTCCTTCGGGTACAGAAACCTTTTTACCGTCAATGGTGAGTTCCACCATTTTGTCGGACTTGCTTTCGGGCGTACCGTAATCTATTTCCGTAATCAGGGTCATCGTACTTTCCTCGATTTCTTAGGCCTTAAACTCATCTGGCCAATGTTCCATGGCGCTTTTCACCGGTATAGGTGTCATTCCTCCCATAGCACACAGTGATGAACTATCCATTAAATCACACAGTTCTTTTGTCAGTTTCCAATTCCCCGCATCTATCTGTTCTGCACCACGTGTGGAGCCTATCCTGCACGGCGTACATTTACCGCAGCTTTCCACCGCGCAAAATTCAAAGGCAAACTTAGCCTGCGCCCGCATATCCGCTGTCTCATCAAAGACAACGATGCCGCCATGCCCGAGTACCGCATGCGCCTCCGAAAAGGCTTCATAATCAAGCGGCATATCAAACTGTTCAGGCGGGATATAAGCTCCAAGGGGCCCGCCCACCTGAACGGCCTTAATCGATTTGCCACTATGAGTCCCTTGACCATAATCATTAATCATATCACCAAGCGATATGCCAAAGGCCTTCTCCACCAGACCACCACGCTTGATGTTGCCGGTGAGCTGGAACGCTATTGTACCACGAGAGCGGCCAATTCCGAAGTCTTTGTAGTATTCGCCGCCTTTGGCAAGAATGATCGGAATACTGGCCAGGGACAGAACATTGTTAATCACGGTCGGTTTTCCAAACAGTCCCACATGGGCCGGTAGGGGCGGTTTTGCTCGCACCATGCCGCGTTTCCCTTCAAGGCTTTCAAGCATCGCCGTTTCTTCACCGCAGACGTAGGAACCAGCGCCGATCCTGACTTCCAGATCAAAAACATTCCCGCTTCCCAAGATGTCAGAACCCAAGTAATTCTCTGCCTTAGCGATCCGGATCGCCTCGTTTAAGACAACTTTGCATAGCGGATATTCACTACGCAGGTAAATATACCCTTTGGTCGCACCAACAGCGATACCTGCGATGGTCATCCCTTCGATCAGGCAAAATGGATCACTTTCCATCAGAATCCGGTCTGAGAAAGTACCACTATCCCCTTCATCAGCATTACAGCAGATGTATTTTTGATCGCCTTCGGCTTCATAAACTGTGTTCCATTTGATCCCCGTCGGGAAGGCAGCGCCACCACGGCCACGCAGTCCTGACGTCGTGACGTCATCAATGATTTCACGTTGAGACAACTTCAATGCCCGCTCTAGGCCCACAAATCCGCTATTTTTCTTATAGTCGTCTATTGAAAGTGGGTCGATGAGTCCGCAGCGCTCAAAAGTAAGGCGCTCCTGATTTTTCAGATAGTCTATTTCAGTGGTAGGCCCATGACACAACGGATGGTCGGCCCCTTGAAGAAATCCGGCCTCATGCAGATTTTCCACATCGGAAGCCCTCACCGGACCATAAGCGATACGTCCTGTATCTGTTTCCACCTCCACAAGTGGCTCCAGATAAGTCATACCCCAGGTGCCGTTACGGATCACATTGATGTCATCGGAAAGCGCAGCAATTTCTTCTGCTACATCATCTGCCCCCATGGAAATGGACGCTGTATCCCGCGGAACATATACATTTATCATGATCTTTCTCCGCCGTTCACAAGTCGGTCAAAGTCGTCTTGGCCTACTCGCGCATGGAGTTTGCCGTCGATTTCCACATTGGGTGATAAAGCACAATTGCCAAAGCAATATAGCGGTTCAAGACTATAGTCTTCGTTAGTTTCCCCCATCGACATGCCAAGTTTTTCTTCTGCGTGTTTGGTGAGCGCGCGACTTCCCATAGCCTGGCAGGCTTCCGCCTGACAAATCTTCACAACGCATTTGCCAGCTGGCTTGGTTCTGAAATCATGATAATAGCTGATCACGCCATGAACTTCGGCGCGAGAAATGTTAAAGCCTTCTGCTGCAATATCGACGGTCTCCCGCGGCACATATCCAAACGCATGCTGCAGCGCATGAAGGCATTCCAGAAGCCCTCCTTCAAGGTGACTATGCTGGTCAACGATATGCTGTGCTTTATCCATGTCAATCATGGCGTCTTCCTACTTCAAAATCTCTGCATGGTGTTTTAAATGATCATCCATAAAAGTGGCGATGAAGAAATAGCCATGATCATATCCCGCGTGTCGTCTAAGTGAAAGCGCCTGCGATACTTCGTCACAAGCATTTTCAAAAAGCTCCGGCATAAGTTGGCTTTCCAGGAATGGATCAGCAAGTCCTTGATCCACAAGAATTTTAGGACTACTTGAAGCATCGCCACCCGCCCTGATCAAGGCGCAGGCATCGTAGGTGGCCCAACTTTCTCTATTCTCACCGATGTATTTTCCGAGTGCTTTATGGCCCCAAGGGCATTCCATCGGACTCACAATCGGCGCAAAGGCGGATACAGATTTATATTTATCCCTGTTCTTAAGATAAATTGTTAGTGCCCCATGGCCACCCATTGAATGGCCGAAAATGCCGATGCGCTCACCATCAACCGGGAAATTTTTGAGTGCCAGTGTATAGAGCTCATCAGTGATATAGCTATACATATTGTAATTCTTGGCCCATGGCTCTTCGGTAGCATCCACATAAAAACCGGCCCCTTTGCCAAAGTCCCAGCCTTCTTCGTCGGGAACGGCATCTCCGCGCGGCGAAGTATCCGGCGCAATCAGGATCAGACCCAGTTCCGCCGCTCTTCGATACGCACCTGCCTTGGTGGTAAAATTGTCTTCAGTGCAGGTTAGACCCGCCAGATAATAAACGGTCGCACATTTTCCGCTTTCCGCCTGTTCTGGTAAAAAGATGGAGAATGACATTTCACAGTCGGTGGTCTTGGCAGCGTGGCTATAATAGGATAGCGTCCCGCCAAAACATTTGTGGCTAGATTTTAGTTCCATTTAGTAAACAACCACACTTCTGATTGATTTCCCTTCATGCATCAGATCAAACGCTGTGTTGATTTCATCCAAAGGCATGGTGTGGGTGATCAAATCATCGATATTGATCTTACCGTCCATGTACCAATCAACGATTGTCGGTACGTCTGTACGACCACGCGCACCACCAAAGGCGGTTCCACGCCATACACGACCGGTAACCAACTGGAATGGACGCGTAGCAATTTCCTGGCCGGCACCAGCAACACCAATGATGATGCTCTCGCCCCAACCTTTGTGGCAGCACTCAAGGGCCTGTCTCATAGTATTTACGTTTCCGATACATTCGAAACTGTAGTCGGCTCCGCCATTTGTGATGTCCATGATCGCTTCCATGACGTCTGTTTCTTTTGGATTGATGAAATCGGTCATACCGAATTTCTTAGCGATGTCGATCCGCTCGTTATTGATATCCACACCAACGATCTTATTGGCGCCAACCATGCGCGCACCCTGGATCACGTTAAGACCAATTCCGCCTAAACCAAAGACAACCACATTAGACCCTGGCTCAACCTTGGCATCAAAGGCCACCGCACCAACACCGGTGGTAACACCGCACCCGATGTAGCAGATCTTCTCAAAATCCGCGTCTTTACGAACCTTGGCCACCGCAATTTCCGGAAGCACAGTGTGATTGGAAAATGTTGAACACCCCATATAATGAAGGATCGGCTCACCATCGATACTGAAACGGCTTGACCCGTCAGGCATCACGCCTGCGCCCTGTGTTTCACGGATCTTCTGACACAGATTGGTTTTTGGATGCAGACAGAAATCACATTCGCGGCACTCTGGCGTATATAGCGGGATCACATGGTCTCCAACTTCAACAGATGTCACACCTTCACCAATCTCAACGACAACACCGGCACCTTCGTGACCGAGGATTGCTGGAAAGGCTCCTTCCGGATCATCTCCTGAAAGTGTGAAGGCATCAGTATGACAAATCCCCGTTGCTTTTAATTCCACCATAACCTCACCAGCACGTGGGCCTTCAAGGTTTACTGTTTCAATGCTAAGTGGGTCTCCCGCTTTAAATGCGACGGCCGCGCGTGTTTCCATAATTTTGCTCCTTATTTTCGTCGAAACGGAAATTACATTGAACTTCAAACAAAGACAATATATTTAAATAACGACACTGTGTTTCTATATAGAAATTATTAACTGTCCAGAATCCCTCTCAAAGACAGACAAAATATAGCAGTTTAAGCCAAAAAGTCTCTAGTTTTTTTAATGGCTTCCGCCAAACCAACTCTCTCCACGGGAACGTCGTCTGGAAAACAACTCAGCAACCTGCTGGGCGTCGCACCTTCTAGCATTACAAACACACCGTGGTCGCTTTTCTTGCGAATCAACCTGCCGAACGCCTGCTTCATACGTAACCGTGTAATCAAATCATCATAACTGCGTTTTCCAAAATGATCGCGACGGGCTTTGTGGAGAATTGTTGGTCGCGGCCAGGGCACTTTGTCAAACACGCAAAGCCGTAGGCTGTTTCCCGGCACATCAACACCATCGCGCACTGCATCAGTTCCCAGCAGGCAGCTATTTTCAACCGTACGGAAGATGTCAATCAAGGTGCCCACGTTTATAGGATCCACGTGCTGAGCATAAAGGGGCAGGTGCGCGTCCTCCATTGGCTCAAGAAGGCGTTCATATACTTGCCGGAGCCTGCCAATTGCCGTGAAAAGCCCAAGTGCACCACCGTTTGAAGCCAGAAAGAGCTCTCGATACGCTGCCGCGAGCTGATCTGGCGCCCGAACATTAAGATCATTGACGATAAAGACCCGTGCCTGTCTTTCATAATCAAACGGCGATTTAAGACTATGCCTGGCCGGCGGATTGATAAAATGGGCGGCTCCTGTTCTGATTTCCGCACTGTTCCATTCAATGTCAGGGTTTTCAGTATCCGAAAGTCTGTCCCGCAAAGTCGCCGATGTGATCATGGCCCCGTGGGCAGACTTTAGGACCACGCTTGCAAATGGTGTACTGGGATCAATCCAGTGGCGGTACATTCCCACATCCACTTCGCGACCCTGATTGCGACTAAGTTCAAACCAATCAACAAAATTCTCATCCTCAGGAAGGTCGTCAACATATGCCGCGAGCATTTGAGACCATCCTTCAGAGATGATTTCGGTGCGCCTGGTAATGCTTTGCGAAATGGATTCGAGTCGGTTACGGGTTGCACTATCCAGCTCATCCGCTTCCTGATCCAGTTTTTTAAGCAGCAGCGCTGAAAGCCTTTTTAGAGGACCAATTAAATCATCGAGCGCCACTTTAAGTTCCCCCGCAGCATGCAGAAGTTCTTCGCTGGGTTCATTGGTATAGCTTTCGATGGAGTGATATCCCTCGACACCTGAAGTTCTGGCGTAAATATGGGCACGAACTCTCGATAAGAATTTTTCCATGGGACCAAATGGATTATTATCCGTCAGGCGCCCATGCCACCCATCCGCAGGGAGACACGCGGCTGCGGCACTCACTTTGTTTAAATAATCTCCCGCTTCCTCTTCTTCATAAATAAGATCTTCGAGCCGCCCTTTTAGTCCTTTTCCGCGGCGGTTTTTTACCTCCGCCCCTCTAATCCAGCGCCTAAGTTCAAGGCCTTCCTGTCCGGTAAGATGAGCGGAGAAAACATTGTCTGCAGCATCAAACAAATGATGCCCTTCATCAAAAACAAATCTGGTTGGCAGATCCTGATCGCCATGACGGGTAGCACTCTGGATCATTACAAGGGCATGATTGGCAATCACCAAGTTTACGTGCTTGGCTTTTCGCTGCACTTTTTCGATAAAGCACTTTTTATAGTGACTGCAAGCGGCGTAAACACATTCTCCGCGGCGATCCGTAAGTTGCGAAAGCCTCCCGGTGCCAAAACTTTCGCCAAGCCACGAAGGAAAATCACCGCCGATCATGTCGCCATCACGACTGTATCGTGCCCATCTGTTTACAAGTCCAAGCAGAATTTTACCTTTCGCCTGGGTCGCCGCACCTGTAAGTTCCTGTAGGTTTAAAAGACATAGGTAATTTTCCCTGCCTTTTCGAACAACAACATTTTTCTGCTTTTGCTGCTGATTGGGGTAAAGCCGATCCAACTCCTGATCAAGTTGGCGTTGCAAATTTTTGGTATAGGTTGAAAGCCACACTGTCCCCCCGTTTTTTTCCGCCCATACGCTACTGGGGGCAATATAGCCCAGCGTTTTGCCAATACCGGTTCCTGCTTCTGAAAGAACTAGTTTTGGCTCGCCCTCTTGTTCAGGATTATCAAACATTCGGGACGCAAATCCCGTATAGTGAAGCTGCCCATCTCTTTGTTCTGAGTTTTCCCCCAGCAACATGGAAAGCCTTTCAATTGCCTCACTTTCGCTGACCGTTTCCTGGCCAGCGGGGGGTGGGGGTACCTTTTCTTCCCATTCCGGCAGATGCTGCCACACTTGATAGTGATCGCGCCGCGCACCACCTCCTAGCGCACCCAATATAAGTGGACCCCAACGCCAGCCAGCCTGAGCCATGTTAAAGGCAATAGCTTCGGCGCCTTCTGGATAGTGATAATTTACGTCAGAAAGTTCCTCAAAAAGTAACTTCGCGCTTTGGATTAGGACCGCTGCCTGTTCGTCATATTCTTCCCCCATGGGCGGCAGGTTCAGCGCCTGTGCCAGCCCAAGAGGAACCGGCAAACAGAACTCTGCAGGGCGCACAAATGCGAAAAGTTCCAATATGTCGAAGCAGCCTCCAAGTTCCACACCAAGACGGCGCGTTATCACCGGTAAATTGCATACCAGAAAATCGTGGTCCTTCGTGATGTTCACCAGTTCCCTGTGATCATAAATCTCCACCTCGCCATCAGGTGTCACAATGCAACCTCCAATGGGTCCCACCACTAACGCTGGAAGCTTGGACAGAATGTCGTTCGGATTTGGAAATTCAATTAGGTTATTTGTCATATATGTATATCAATAAACTGCATTTTTAGGACTATAACCAGCCATTCTGATCACGAAAAGCCTATTTGCACGATATTATTGTCAATCTTTCCAATGAGCGGTTGACCTGATCTTCATTTACCCTTAAGAAGCCCACAACCGAGCGATTTTTACTGAAAGTCAGAACAATGTCTACATCACAGGAAATTATCGAATTTGCAATGGACAGCAAAGCGTGGCCTTTTCAGGAAGCTGAAAAGCTTATCAAGCGTCTTGAAAAGTCCGGCAACGATAAAGATTATGTGCTGTTTGAAACAGGGTATGGTCCGTCTGGTCTCCCGCACATCGGTACTTTCGGTGAAGTGGCGCGAACTACCATGGTTCGCAATGCGTTTGAACTTCTGACAGGTGAAAAAACAAAAATCGTTTGCTTCTCTGACGATATGGACGGTTTTCGCAAAGTGCCAGATAACCTTCCAAATCAGGAAATGCTGGCACAAAACCTCGGCTTGCCGCTGACAAAAGTTCCCGATCCTTTCGGTACTCACGAAAGCTTCGCTCATCATAATAATGCGCGGCTGGTAAATTTCCTTGACGGGTTTGGCTTCGATTATGAATTTATCAGTGCGACAGAAGCCTACAAAAGTGGCTCCATGGATGAAACACTCCTTAAAATGTTAGGCGCATATGACAATATCATGAATGTGATCCTGCCTACACTTGGTGAAGAACGCCGAAAAACATATAGTCCGTTTCTGCCCATTTGTCCGCGCACAGGTGTTGTGCTGCAGGTCCCGATTGTTGATCGTGACCTTGAAGCAGGCACGGTTACTTATATTGATGAAGAAAGCAAAGACGAAGTTACTGTCCCCGTTACTGGCGGTCACTGTAAGATGCAATGGAAAGCCGACTGGGCCATGCGTTGGGTGGGTCTTGGCGTGGATTATGAGATGGCCGGTAAGGATCTAAGTGAAAGTGTGAAGCTATCCTCTGCGATAACGCGCATACTTAGCAGTACCCCTCCGGAAGGATTGAGCTATGAGCTCTTCCTGGACGAGGATGGATCAAAAATTTCAAAATCCAAAGGAAATGGCATTTCCATGGAGGAGTGGCTTACATACGGTACACAAGAAAGCCTCTCGCTTTATATGTATCAATCCCCACGCAAAGCGAAGAAGCTTTATTTTGACGTGATACCAAAAACTGTGGACGAATATCTTTCGCACCTTTCCAAATTTCCGGAACTGGAAGGAAAGCAAAAATATGCAAGCCCAATCTGGCATATTCACGGTGATGAATATCCAAGAGAAAGCGTGCCTGTGAGCTTTGCATTGCTTCTGAATCTGGTCAGTGCAAGTAATGCAGAAAACAAAGAAACGCTTTGGGGATTTATCAGCAACTATTCTGAAGGCGCGACGGCTGAGCAACATCCTTTGCTGGATCAATTGGTTGGCTACGCGCTGGTGTATTATGAGAATTTTGTAAAACCTAACAAAAACTACCGTACACCTACCGAAGGGGAAGTAGCTGCGCTCACCTCCCTGAAAGAGCAAATTGAAGCGCTACCTGATGACGCGCCCGCAAGTGAATTGCAAACAACGGTTTTTTCGGTAGGAAAAGAACATAATTATGAGAATCTGAGAGAGTGGTTCGGCACTCTCTATGAGATTTTATTGGGGCAAAAAGAAGGACCGCGCATGGGATCCTTCATAGCGCTCTACGGAAGAAATAAATTTATCGAAATGATAAATGATGTAATTTGAGAGGCTTATAGTTTAAAATTTAAGTTAATTCGAGGAAAATTAGCTATATAACTGATATAGCTTGGCAAAATTAACAAGAATTTTTGTCTTTATTAATCTTGCATTAATTTTTGATCTGTAAATTAGCCACGTTGCGTAAGTTTATGAGTAAAATAATAATATTCAAAGGTATACTTTGAGGGATAAATGCTAAGAGTAAACTATAGAAATTTCTGGAAGCGTGTACTCGACTTTTTCGCTGCACTAACCCTGCTAATTTTGATTGCGCCAATTCTGCTATTATTTATGGTGCTCATTCGACTGAAAATGGGCAGCCCAATTTTCTTCAAGCAGGACCGCTTGGGATATAATGGCGAAACGTTCAAAATATGGAAGTTTCGCAGCATGACCAATTGTGTTGATGAAAATGGCGCACTTAAGGATGACGAGTATCGCCTTACCCGCTTCGGAAAATTCCTTCGCGACTGGAGCATTGACGAACTCCCACAACTTTGGAATGTGGTCAAAGGTGACATGAGCTTGATTGGTCCTAGACCCTTTATTGCAGAATATGCTTCACGCTATACCGCTGAACAAATGCGCCGTCATGAAGTTCGTCCAGGTATTAGTGGTTGGGCGCAAATCACAGGTCGTAATTCAATCAATTGGAATCAGAAATTTATCCTGGATGTCTGGTATGTTGATCATTGCAGTTTCTTGCTCGACTTGAAAATTCTGTTTTCAACAATTCCTATGGTACTTATGAGAGCTGGTATTACAGCGGAAAATCACGCAAGCATGCCTGTTTGGAATGGTAATGAAGCGCCAGAAAGCGAAACCCCTTCCGAATAATTGAGAATATACGATAACGATCAGTGATTAGCCGGATTAAA
The DNA here is from genome assembly GCA_028281625.1 of Emcibacteraceae bacterium. Classification (GTDB taxonomy): domain Bacteria; phylum Pseudomonadota; class Alphaproteobacteria; order Sphingomonadales; family Emcibacteraceae; genus Pseudemcibacter. The sequence goes on from JANQJN010000013.1 coordinate 13,368, forward strand.
TATCCGGCTTTTTTATTATTCAATTCTTTTGCTTCTCAGTTTTTTAGTGACAGACTTTTTCTTTTTTGCTTCTAACCTGCGGGCGACGGCCGCCTTCGACGGTTTGGTTTTCTTTCTAACTTTCGGAACGATGGCGGCTTCACGCAGAAGCTCAACGAGCCTCGCGATCGCATCATGCTTGTTCCGCACTTGCGACCGACTGAGTTCAGAAGAGATAGTAATAACACCTTCTTTTGTCATTCGACGACCCGCCAGTTTCTTTAGGCGCTTTATATAAGCCGGTGACATTTCGGCACAATTTTGTGTGTCATATTTTATTTGCACCGCACTTTCCACTTTGTTCACATGCTGTCCACCTGGACCTGACGCCCTTATAAAACGCACGTCAATATCGTCCTCGTTAATGGTTATGGAAGGGGATATTTTTATGAATTCCACGGCAAGATCACTTATTTTTTATTCGTCTAAGGCACGTTATATGATTATGATACAGCCTGGACTATTTAATGGAGTTATAAATGCGTCTTTTCGTACTAACTGTATCTTTAGTTATATCGTTGTTGTCAGTCTCGGCTTTCGCTCAAGATACGCCAAAGATAGATTTTGAGCAATATACCCTGAAAAATGGCTTGAGGGTTGTGGTACATGAAGATCGCAATGCTCCAATTGTCAATGTCAATGTCTGGTATCATGTGGGTTCCAAGGATGAGCCCGTTGGCAAAAGCGGTTTTGCCCATCTATTTGAACATTTAATGTTTAACGGCAGTGAAAATTATGATGACGATTATTTTAAACCACTTCAGGAAATTGGCGCCAGCCGCATAAATGGTACAACATCTCGTGATCGAACAAACTATTATCAAACCGTCCCCGTTGGGGGGCTCGACCGCATCCTCTGGATGGAATCTGACCGCATGGGACATCTGCTTGGTGCCATCGCCCAAGAAAAACTGGATGAGCAGCGCGATGTGGTTAAAAACGAAAAGCGCGAAGGCGATAACAGGCCAGGTGGGCGTCTTTACTACAACATATATGAAGGCGTTTATCCAATCGGTCACCCTTACCACCACTCTGTCATTGGGTCGATGGAGGATATCGACAACGCATCTCTTGACGACGTTTATGACTGGTTCCAGACTTATTACGGACCAAATAACGCCGTCGTAGTGCTCAGTGGCGATATAGATGCGGACACCTCACGTCCGTTGATGGAAAAATATTTTGGTGATATTCCCGCAAGTCCTCCCATGAGCCAGAAAAAAGCCTGGGTGCCTATTCACCAGGAAAACAGATACGAGGTTATGGAAGATCATGTATCCCAAACCTACATGACATGGACCTGGGCGATACCGGGCAGAACAACAAAAGAATATGCAGAACTGGAAGTCGCTGCGAGCATTTTTGGTGGCAGCCGCAATTCACGGCTTTATTCGAAACTGGTTCATGAGGAAGAGCGCGCGAACAGCGCATCCGCTATGACCATCCCAGGTGAACTTTCAAGCCTGTTCATGATACAGGTGGAACTTAAATATGGTGAAACCATTGAAGACATGACAGCAGTAATTGAAGAAATGCTCGCCGAATTTCTGGAAGATGGCCCGACAACCAAAGAACTTAATCGGGTCAAAGTCTCCATTGAGAATAGCATGATCCGGGCTATGGAAAGCATCTCCAGCAAGGGGTCAGCTCTGGCAAGTGGTGCAATTCACGCCAACGATCCCGGATTTGTCCACACCAAGCAAGCCTGGCAAAATGCCTCTAACCGCGCGGATATTAAAAATGTCGCAAACAAGTGGCTCAGTAAAGGTTTTTACAAATTGGACCTCGTCCCCTACGCTCGTTATGACGTGATCGAAAGCACTGCCGACCGTAGCGCACTTCCAGCCTTCAAAGCAGAAGCGGCCATCAAACTACCACCCCTTCAGCATGCGACCCTTGACAATGGAATAGAAGTCACACTCGCCGAACGTCACAGTGTCCCCACTGTGGACATGGCAATAAGGTTTGACGCAGGTAGGGTTACTGATCATGCCGTCAAATACGGAACCGCTTCTTTTACATTTGGAAATATGAACGAAGGCACAAAAAGTCTGCCATCGCTTGAATTCGCAGATCTCAAAACCACGCTCGGTGCTCGCATCGGGTTTGGTAATGGCCTGGATAGCTCCAACATCAGCCTTTCTGCGCTCAAGAAAAACTTGTCCGATTCTATTGAGCTCTGGGCTGATGTAGTACAAAATCCGGCCTTCAGAATGGAAGATATTGAAAGGGACCGCTCACTTACACTTGCACAACTTGAAGAAGCAAAAATGAGTCCCAACAGCATTGCTGGCAATCTGCTTTCAACGGTGCTTTATGGCGAAGATCATGTCTATAGCGGTCGCACCATTGTCGAGCGGGAACGCATGGTTCGAAATATGAATCGCCAGGACCTGATCGATTTTCATGAAATGTGGATCCGCCCAGATAATGCAAAAATCTATGTTGTCGGTGATACCACACTTGCGGAAATTACTGCCGAACTAAACCGATACTTCGGAAAATGGGAAAATCCGGACAGATCAAAGGGCGATAAAAATCTGACAGATGCGGCCTATGCAGAAGAAACAACTGTAATCCTCGTGGACCGGCCTCAAGCTGTGCAATCAATTATTATTGCCGCACATCTGGTCTCTCCTTCCTCTGACGAAAATGCATTTACGATCAACGCCATGAATGACATTTTGGGCGGTGAATTCACTTCGCGCATTAATATGAACTTAAGGGAAGACAAAGGGTGGTCTTATGGTGCCGGCAGTTCGGTCAGCCAAGCCATCCGCCAGAGGTCGTTCCGGGTTAGCACATCGGTGCAAACTGATAAAACAGCTGCCGCCATGCAGGAAATCCTTAAAGAAATGAAAGAGTATCAGGAAGGCCGCCCACCAAATGACGAAGAATTATCCTTAATGGTTAAGGGAAATACGCTACCGCTGCCAGGCCGGTTTTCAACCAACAGAAGCTTGCTAAGCTATATTATGAGCAATGAACATTACGGGCGTCCCTATAATTATGCGGAAACACTTTATGAAAAATATGCCTCGCTCACACCGGAGATTTTGCAGCAGTCCGCACAGGATAATCTGCGCCCAGACGCAATGACCTGGGTGATTGTCGGTGACTTGAATGAGATCGAACAGGATATTCGCGATCTTGAGCTTGGTAATGTGGAAGTCTGGGATGCCAATGGAAACAAACTGAGATGATAAAATCTGTACTCACCATTATTGGAATAATTGTTACGACAGCACTGGTTCATGCTCAGGAGAATCCCGAAATTGATGCGCAGATGAGCGCGGCGATCAAGCAAATTGTTGCAACGGATGTGCCTGGAGTATCTGTTGCCATCATGGGACCTGAGGGACTAATCTGGTCCGGGGCTGCTGGTTACTCGCTAATAGAAGAGCAAAAGCAGGTTTCCCAGGCGCATCTGTTTGGAATAGGGGACATCAGTAACCAGTTCGTGGGCGCTGTAATCGCACAGCTTGCCGATGAAAATTTTCTTAACCTTACGGACACCCCTGCTGATTTGTTAGGTGATGTGGTCGCAAATATTGAGAATGCCGACACAGCCACCATCGCACAGCTCCTTAATCATACCAGCGGTATTTACTCCTGGGATCAGGATGCCGACTGGGCAAGGCGCAGTAGGGGCATCCAACTTAATCCAACCTACAGGTGGGAAAAGGCAGAATCTCTCAAATATATCACAATAGACCGTCACGGCGCGACCAACGCACCTGGCGAGGCGTATAATTTTTCCAAATCAAATTATACGTTACTAGGACTGATTATAGAGCAGGTCACGGGCGGCCTGCTTGAAGAAGAAATGCGAACGCGTGTACTTATGCCCCTTGGTTTAAACAGTACTTATTACGACACCTTTGAGCCTGTACCGCTGGGCACCATGGTCGGTAGCTATCATTACGGGTCAGACGAATTTATTTCCACGGTGGGTGTCAACGCGAAATTTGATTTTGAAGAAGGGCGGTTGCTCGCCACCACTGGTACAAGCCTGTCCGCAGAAGGCGTTGGCAGCGGGATGGTATCAACACCCAGAGATATTGCCGTCCTCGCAAGTGCGCTTTGGCAGGGCGATTTTCTAAAAGGGAACAGTGTTGAACTGTTCAAACCTCAATTGATTAACAATAATTTAGGTATTCACAGTGGCATTCTCGGCTTTACATCAGATGTACGTCAGATTGCCGACACTGACTTAATTATTGTCTCACTTGCAAATGTTGGAGCCGTTCAAACCGGCGAAAATGATTTGAAATCATTTCTGGAATCCTATGTTGAAAATATTTTGGTTCCCGTCGCAAAAAAATATGCCTCAACCAATTAAAATATGCTAAGAGATCGACCGACTTAGAAACTCCTATTTATGGCCGGACATTGGACATGACAAAAACAAAAAAATTGACCCTCATTAAACCCGATGACTGGCATCTTCACGTTCGTGACAACAAATTTCTGCCATCCGTACTGGCGGATACCACCAAACGATTTTGTCGCGCAATTATTATGCCTAATCTGGTTGAACCAGTAACTACAACCAAGCTTGCTGGAGAGTATCGTGACCGTATCATTGATGCACTGCCAAATGAATATAAGCTAACCTTTGATCCGTTGATGACGCTTTATCTCACCAACAACACGAAGCCGTCGGAAATTAAAACAGCGCGAGACAGCGGCTTCGTCCATGCGGTAAAATGGTATCCGGCTGGTGCGACGACAAATTCATCCAAAGGTGTCAGCGATATTGTCGCCTGCTACGATGTGCTGGAAGCGATGGCCGAGGAAGGCATGCCCCTGCTCATACACGGTGAAGTGACGGATCCTGATGTGGATGTTTTTGACCGGGAGAAACAATTCATTGAACAATTCCTTATTGGCATTATTCAAAACTTTCCGGACCTAAAAGTCGTATTTGAGCATATCACCACTAAAGACGCCGTTGAATTTGTTAAGAGCGCACATGCAAACGTGGGGGCGACCATCACCGCCCACCATCTTTTGCTTAACCGTAATGCCATATTTCAAGGCGGAATTCGCCCTCATCACTACTGTCTGCCAATATTAAAGCGTGAACTCCATCGGGAAGCACTCATTGCCGCCGCCACCAGCGGCGACAAAAAATTCTTCCTCGGAACAGACAGTGCACCGCACACAAAATCCACCAAAGAGAGCTCTTGCGGATGCGCTGGAATTTATACCTCTCACGGCGGTATTGAATTATACGCAGAAATATTTGAAAAGGCAGGCGCCTTGCACCGTCTTGAAGCTTTCGCTAGTTTTCACGGTCCAGATTTTTATGGCCTGCCAAGAAACCGTGAAAAAATTACCCTTAGAAAGACGCCGACACCAATTGTTGATGAATTCACCTTTGGCGATGAAGTGTGTGTTCCTTTTCGGGCTGGCGGCCAACTTACCTGGTCTATTGACTAAGGAAAATATCCACCACATTATGGGCATATTCCAGACTGCTGAACTCCCCGCCTGCATCACGGTTTCTGAAAATCAGAACTGAAAAATTCTTTGATGGAATACGGTAGTAAATATTGCGAAACCCAATGGAACTGCCTGTGTGATAATTCACTTCCATGTCTTTATAGGTTTCCAGTCGCCAGCCATATCCATAGTCCATAGGCGCACCATCATTGGTCGTATGATTGGTAAAGGATTGATCCATCAGGTCCTGACCAAGCAGGTTATCCGTATAGAGAATTTGATCCCATTTATAAAAATCCTCAAGGCTTGAATAAATACCCCCATCACCAAGAACCGCGCTCCATTTGCTCTGATCTGTTTCAACAATGCCGCTTTCTTCGACCGTATATCCAAAGGCGCGGTGTGGCACTTCATTGATCCCATTTTCAAAGGCGAGGGTATTTTCCATACCGGCGGGATCAAAGATATTCTCTTTCAGATAGTCACGAAACGGCTGGCCGGTTATTTTTTCAATGATTTGGGTAAGAATTGCGTAAGCTGTGTTGCTGTACTGATGTTTTTCCCCCACTTCAAAATATGTGGTGTCGACATTCATCATATAATCCAGCACATCAGCATCTTTGACTTGGCGATCAAGATCGTCGGGCACCATCCCTTCATAGTCCTGAATTCCAGATGTATGATTAAGCAGACTTTCGATGGTGATTTTGCCGCCATATTCTGGAAAATCTGCCCAAATATCGGTGAGGGTAGTATCCAAGGTCAGCTGCCCTTTTTCCACCAATTGCAAAATGCTCATAGCCGTAAACTGTTTGGTCACTGACGCAAGACGGAAATTAGATTTGCTGGTCACCGACGCATTGCTGTCAAAATGGGCCATACCGTAACCTTTTTGCATGATTACTTCGCCATTTTCGATGACCATCACAGCGGCGCCAGGCATATCGCCTTCATATTCGGTAAATATCTGATCAACTTCTGCTATTCTTTGTTCCATAGATTTTTCCGTACTACAGGATGCAAGGGCAAAAGCCACCAATAGCGTAACCAGTTTTTTCATTTTCTCTCCCCTTCATATTTATAATGTCAGGTGACCGCTAAAGCAAAATTCAGCTGGACCACTCATCACAGGTGATTGATCATCTTTATAACTTATTTTAAGTGTGCCGCCCGGCATTTCTACATATGCAAAGTTTCCAGGGATCAGGCCCCTCACCCGCGCTGCAGCAACCACTGCACAGGATCCGCTTCCACACGCCTGTGTTAGCACGCCGGGCCGCTCATATACCTGAAATTTGATATGTGTCTCATCGATAATTTCTGCAAGCCCCACATTGGCAGACTGCGGTAAATAGTCGTGGCCCTGAATGCGCGCACCAACGTCAGCCAGATCAACCGCATTGAAGTCGTCAACGAAATACACAAGATGCGGATTGGCAACATTGACGGCAACAGCATCGCTTACCCCATCATCGCATATATCCACATGCAGCGTATCCATTTCGTGGGAAAGCGGAATTTTACCCCAGTCAAAAGATATTTTTCCCATCTCAACACTTATGTTATCGCCATCCCGTGTGCAATTTAGAACTTCAAAATTAATCTCAAGACCAAGCTCATCAAGACCACTTTCCTCAAATAATAGCAGCGCAACACAGCGGGTGGCATTACCGCAGGCTTCCACTTCCGGTCCGTCCGGATTATAGATCCGCACACGTGCGTAAGCTCCCTCGCCCTTATCAGTCACCGGTTCGATCACCAATAATTGCTCTGCACCCACGCCAAGTTTCGGATCGCAAATGTGGATGATTTCTTTGGTGTTTGGTTTAAATGGATCGGTCCGGCCATCAATAATGACAAAGTGGTTACTAAGCCCCTGCATTTTTACAAAAGGGCGACCCGCTTTGGCGATATCTGACCAGCTACTCACATATTTTCCTAGGACTTAAACAGGGACGCAATGGCGTCCGTCACATAATCGATGTTGTCATCGGTGAGGCCCGCCATATTGACTCGGCCATTGCCCATGAAAAAGATGCTGTGATCATTGATCAGTGTCTGAATTTGCTCTGCTTCAAGGGTGAGGTAGGAAAACATTCCTTTTTGCTCGGCGATATAACCAAAGCCGCTGTTGGGTGCTTTTTCATTCATTTTTTCAACAAAAGTGCCGCGCATCTTCTTCACCCTCTCACGCATTTCGTCAACTTCCGAAACCCATTCCGCTTTTAGGTCAGGATTACCCAGAATATGAGCCACCACAGCTGCACCATGATCCGGCGGCATGGAATAAGTGGCACGCACCGCACTCAGCATATGCGAAGCATTTTTGCTATGCTCATCCGCGCTTGATGACACCAGTGTAATTGCGCCAGCGCGGTCACGGTACATGGCAAAATTTTTGGAACAGGAACTTGCGATCAGTGCTTCCGGCAATTTTGTGCTCAGCACTCTTGCAGCATAGGTGTCTTCTTCGATGCCATCACCAAATCCCTGATACGCAAAATCAACGAAAGGCACCAGGCCTTTTTCAAGCATAAGTGCTGCGAGCTCATCCCACTGCGCGTTACTTAGATCTGCGCCAGATGCGTTGTGACAGCACCCGTGCAGAATCACTACATCACCTACGTCAGCACCGGAAAGGTCTTCAAGCATTTCCTCATACTGGAACTGGCCCTGTTTGATGTCATAATAACGATATTGCTTTGGATTAAGCCCCAGTGACTTTGTAATCGCCGTATGGTTCGGCCAGGTTGGGTTTGAAATCCATACATTGGCATTGGGATTGCACGCTTTTACAAATTCAAGTCCAATACGAACACCACCAGTACCGCCCGGTGTTTGAAATGTGGATACACGATTTTCAGAAACGGACCGATGGTCCGCACCGATCAGCATGTCTTGCACAAGTTTATTAAACTCTGGGTTTCCCGCCGGGGAAAGATAGGTTTTAGTAGCCTGATTATCCACAAGAAATTGCTCAGCTTTCTTAACGCTATTTAAGATTGCCGTGTTCCCTTTAGCGTCTTTATAAACACCTACACCAAGATCCACTTTGTTGGGATCCTGCGAAGCTTTAAACATAGTTGATACAAGCAAAATTGGATCATCGCCGACTTCGGCTAAACCACTAAACAGCATTTCTATTCGTCCTTCTATATGTTCGGATATCGACGATTCGACTCTCTGCCTCCTTATAACGCCGCTGGTTTTAAAAATCACGCATATATCGCGTCATCGGAACAATAATTTTTGTCTTCGCAAAAGTCACTTGCAGTGAGAAAAATTTTCTATATTTTTAAGCCTGATACAAATCCTGAACAGAAAGGATGAATTTTTATGATTGTGAGTACCTATCGTCAGTAAAGGCCCCAAACGCCAATGACACTGACTGAACAATGATGAGCTATCCGTAGCCTTAAACTTTCGCGCGCCCAAAGACCGCGAGAAATTTGATTTTTAATAGGTAATAAAATGTCACTAAACATAAATTCATTAACCACCATCGGGTGGGAACCTTTTTTTCAACAACAGCTTGATGAAAATGAATGGGAAAACACTACGCCGCATCGCGTGTTGGCTGTCCATCGCGGGCAGCTTATATTATCAAATGGTGAAAGCGAATTTCCCTTCACTTTAAGCGGAAAAATGATTACTTCAGATCGCCTGGCTCAGTCCACTGTCGGTGACTGGCTACTGCTTTCAAATGAAGATCAGAAATTCGTCCGTCAGCTGAATCGAAAAAGCCTGTTCAAACGAAAAGCTGCCGGCAGCGCCAATGTGCACCAATTGGTTGCCGCCAATGTCAATACGCTGTTTATCGTTACATCCTGTAACGACGAGTTCAGCAGCGCGCGCCTAGAACGCTATCTCGCTGTCGCACATGATGCAGAGGTCGAACCCGTTGTTGTTCTGACCAAGGCTGATCTATGCGACACTGTCAGCGATTATGTAAGCCAAGTACGCGCCCTTGATGATCTCCTGATGGTGGAAACTGTCAATGCCCTGGATCCATGCTCGCTTGATCCCTTAAAAGCCTGGTGCAAATCAGGCCAAACAATTGCACTGATGGGGTCATCCGGTGTCGGCAAGTCCACTATTGCCAATGGACTGGGTGCACCGGAACAAAAAACGGGCGATATCCGAGAAGACGACAAAAAGGGACGGCACACCACCACCCACCGTTCCCTGTTACCGCTTAAGAGCGGTGCGATTCTGGTTGATACTCCTGGCATGAGGGAGCTTCAGCTCACCGATTGTGAGGAGGGGGTTTCAAGCGTATTTTCGGATATAGAAGAGATCGCAGAAAATTGCCGCTTTAATGATTGCAAGCATAATGAAGAGCCAGGATGTGCTGTTCACCTCGCCATTGAAAATGGTGAAATCGATCAACGCCGACTGGAAAGCTATAGAAAACTTATGGCAGAACAGTTCCGAAACTCAGCCACTCTGGCACAACGACGTCAGAAGGATAAAGAACTGAGCAAATTTTATAGCAAGACACTCAAGGAATCTCACAAACTAAAAGGCATGACGTAAGGATCAAATAAGCTGACCAACCTTTTTCTTTAGTGAAGGAAGAACGTCTTTTTCAAACCATGGATTTTTCTTAAGCCAGATATTATTACGCGGGCTGGGGTGAGGCAGCACCATTTTTTCCGGTGCATACTCGCGCCACGCTTTCACTGTTTCAGTGAGCGTTTTCTTGCGCGACTTTCCAAGATGCCAGCCAATTGAATATTGACCGATCACTAGGGTAAGTTCGACCTGCCGCAAATGACCTAAAAGTTCTTTCCTCCAGGCGTCAGCACATTCTTTACGCGGCGGCAGGTCTCCCCTTTCAGCCGAGCCGGGATAACAAAACCCCATGGGCACAAGTGCTATTTTCCGCTCGTCATAGAATGTTCCACGGTCAATACCCATCCAGTCCCGGAGTCGGTCTCCACTAGGATCATTAAAAGGAACACCTGTTTCATGCACCCGAATACCTGGCGCCTGTCCAACAATGAGTATTTTTGCCGCCGAATGAGCCTGCACCACAGGCCTGGGCCCTAGCGGCAAATGTGCAGCGCAAATTTTGCAGTTTTTTATATCTTGAAGAAGAGTTTTCATAATAAAAACGGCGCTATCAAAAGACCGCGCCGCTCTCTTAGTTAGGTTTAAAGTTTATTCAGCTGGCTGTTCGACGGCATCCGCTTCTGCCACCTTTACAAATCGGCTGGTAATCACCCCAGCTGTCATAGCGCCATTCACATTAAGTGCCGTACGTGCCATATCAATCAGCGGTTCAATGGAAATCAGCAGGGCAACAATTTCAATCGGTAACCCCATTGCCGGCAAAACAATCATCGCCGCAAATGTCGCACCGCCACCAATACCAGCAACACCAAATGAACTGATGGTTACAATACCCACAAGTGTCGCGAGGAAGGCAAAATCCACTTCAACGCCAACGGTCGGCGCGACCATCAACGCAAGCATTGTCGGATAAATCCCTGCGCAACCATTTTGCCCAATCGTTGCGCCAAAAGTAGCTGCAATATTGGCAATGGCCTTCGGCACACCCAGGCGAGTTGTTTGCGCCTGAACGTTAAGAGGAATCGTTGCGGCAGAGCTTCGTGACGTAAAGGCAAAAGCAAGTACATCTATAACCCCGCTAAAAAACTTCTTTGGATTATATCCCGTCAGACTGAGCAGAAGCCCGTGAACTACAAACATAATCGCTATCGCTACGTAAGACGCAATGATAAACTTGGCGAGGTTTAATATATCCTGGGCATTTGATCCAGCGACCACCCTGGTCATGAGCGCCATTACACCATAAGGCGTAAAAGCCATGATCATCTGCACCAGCTTCATAACCACACTTTGAATTACGTCAACGCCTTTTGTGAAGGCTTCCTTGTGCTCTGGATGCTCCTGCATGGCTTTCAACGCCGCAACACCAAAAAGAATAGAGAAGACGACCACCGAAATTATGGACATTGGACCTGCCGCACCTGCAAGACTAGCAAACACATTTCTTGGTATAAAAGAAACCAGCATTGAAGGGACGTTGTTACCATCGACACGACCCTGGCGGCCTTCAATTGATGCCAGACGCGCTGATTCTCGTTCGCCTTGAATCAAACCGTCTGCAGACAAACCAAACACATCTGTTACACCAATGGCAACCACAGCAGAAATCATCGTTGTCAGAACGAGCACACCGACGACCGAGCCACCAATTTTTCCGAGTGACGCCACTGCATCAATGCGCGTTACCGCCGCAATCATCGAAATAACAATAAGTGGCATGATCACCATATATAATAGACTGATGTATCCGTTGGCGACCACATTGGTCCACTGGAGTGTCGCACTAATGGTACCTGCACCACCATCCGCATATAAAAGCTGCAAGGCAAAGCCAAAAAACACTCCGGCAACCAGCCCCATGATGACTTTACGTGATAATTTCATATCGCCCTGGCTGAATTTCCAGAGCAAAAAAAGCAATCCTGCAAAAACTATTAAATTTAAAATAACTTCAATTGACATTATATATTCCCTTCATCGTAATGGCGCCTGCTAACCGCGCCAGGACCCCACGTGTTGCAAATAGTCTATTATCAATATTAATCAAGGCATAAATATTCTAAAATTACTTCTTTTAAGAAGAAATTTTAGTGGTAAATTCTAAGATAATTATAATTATGAAATACAATTCTATAAAAACGCCAATTAGCATTATTTGTATTTCTTATATCACCCAAGATGCAACAATTTGTGCTTATTTTCCCTCTAAGCCATTATAGTGTAGCCGCATTTCTACCTCCGTGTCAAAAATGGGGCGAGAGGCATAAATACATAAATCTGCTAATTTATCTTATGCTGGAAAGAGTTTATTCACATCTGTATCTTAAGATGTATAAAAAAATTAAAGAGCTGAGGACATATTTATGAAGTTTGCTGTTACGGGAGGCGCAGGATTTATTGGCAGCGCTGTGATCCGGCACTTAGTTGAAAATACCCCCCATTCAGTACTCAATATCGACAAATTGACATACGCCGGTAATTTGGACTCTTTAAAGTCGGTTGAAACTTCCGAGCGTTATCAATTTGCTCAAGTTGATATATGTGAGAAAGAAAATTTACGACGCATCATCGATGAATATCAGCCTGACATAATTATGCATCTGGCCGCTGAATCTCATGTTGATCGTTCAATCGACGGTCCAGGCGAGTTTATTCAAACCAATATTGTTGGCACTTATTGCTTGCTGGAAATAGCGCGCCACTATTTTGAGGGGCTTGATACACCTCGTAAAAACACTTTCCTTTTTCATCATGTTTCAACCGATGAAGTCTATGGGGATCTTGAAGGCACTGATGATCTCTTCCTGGAAACAACTTCTTATGATCCGAGCTCTCCTTATTCCGCGTCCAAAGCAAGTTCCGATCATCTGGTTCGCGCGTGGCAGCGAACTTTTGGTCTTCCAACCGTGATTACCAACTGTTCAAATAACTACGGGCCATGTCAGTTTCCAGAAAAGCTTATTCCCCACATGATTTTAAACGCCCTCGCCGGTAAGCCATTACCCATTTATGGTAATGGTCAGCAGGTCAGGGACTGGCTACATGTAGATGACCATGCACGCGCGCTTGTCAAGGTGGCGACTGAGGGTAAAAACGGGGAGACATATAATATCGGTGGCCACAATGAAAAAGCCAATCTTTCAGTAGTGCACACCATTTGCGACTTGCTTGAAGAGCTTGCTCCGAACAAGCCTGAGACTGTAGATCACTACAAGGATCTGATCGAATTTGTCAAAGACCGCCCTGGTCATGATGTTCGCTATGCCATAGATGCCAGTAAAATTGAAAACGAGCTTGGCTGGGTGCCCGATGAAACATTTGAAAGCGGCATGAGAAAAACCGTGTTATGGTATCTTGATAACCAGGAGTGGTGGCAACGCGTGTTAAATGGCGCCTATAAACTGGAACGTTTGGGTTAAGAAACAGGAATAATAAATGTCAAAAAAATATAAAGGCATCGTGCTTGCCGGTGGATCCGGTTCCCGTCTCCATCCGATTACGCGTGGGGTCTCAAAGCAGCTTCTACCCATTTATGATAAGCCGATGATTTACTATCCAATCTCGGTGTTAATGCTTTCCGGTATTAATGAGATCCTGATCATTTCGACACCAGAAGATATTGACGGCTACAAGCGGCTGCTTGGTGAAGGAGACCAATTTGGTGTTTCCTTTACCTATGCTGTGCAGCCTTCCCCCGATGGACTGGCGCAGGCCTTTTTAATTGGGGAAGAATTCATTGGCAATGACAACGTTTGCCTGGTGCTCGGTGACAATATCTTTTTTGGGGAACATTTTTCCGACAAACTTGAGAATGCCGTATCGCGCACAAGCGGTGCAACCGTATTTGGTTATCATGTCTCAGACCCGGAAAGATTTGGTGTCGTCGAGTTTGACAAGAGCGGCAATGCGCTCAGCATCGAAGAAAAACCAGCAAATCCAAAGTCAAATTATGCCGTCACAGGCCTTTACTATTACGACAATGACGTGATCGAAATTGCTAAAAATATTGAACCCTCTGCTCGGGGAGAATTGGAAATTACCGATGTCAATTCGACCTACCTGAAGCGAGGTGACCTGGGCGTCACTTTACTGGGTCGCGGTTTTGCCTGGCTCGATACCGGTACTCATGACAGCTTGATGGAAGCGGGCCATTTTGTGCAAACTGTGGAAAAAAGACAGGGCTTTAAAGTCGCCTGCCTTGAAGAAATTGCTCACTATAAAGGTTGGCTTGATGCAGAAAAACTAAAAGCACGTGCGGATGCTCTGAAAAATACAGGGTACGGTGAATATTTGAAACTGATCGCCGAAGGATACCGATAATGAAGGTGATCAAAACCGACATTGATGGAGCGGTCATTATCGAACCTATTGTCCATGGCGATCATCGCGGTTTTTTTCTTGAAACATTCCAGGCAGAAAGATACCGCGAACTCGCCGGTATTAATCTGGATTTTGTCCAGGACAATCATTCGCGCTCCGCAAAAGGAGTGCTTCGGGGGCTTCATTTTCAAAAAACCACCCCGCAGGGAAAGCTGGTCCGCGTGGTGCACGGTGAAGTCTATGATGTCGCCGTTGATATCCGAAGAGATTCCCCAACTTTCGGGAAATGGGCTGCAGTCAATTTATCAGAAGATAACAAGAAGCAGTTTTGGGTGCCCCCGGGATTAGCTCACGGTTTTTTGACCCTTTCTGAATCCGCAGACCTTGAATATAAATGCACGGATTATTATGACCCCGCCGACGAGGGTTGCATCATTTGGAACGATCCGGATTTGAACATTGAATGGCCATCGGATAACCCAATGCTTTCCGACAAGGACAAGCTTGGCGACAGTTTCCGCTCACTGTTTTACTAAAGATACTTTTCTTCAATCGCCTTGATCACCAGATCCGCCGCCTCTTCCGCAGATATATCAGCGGTTTCAAGATGAATATCCGCCTGCTCTGGCTCTTCATAAGGACTATCAAAGCCTGTGAAGTTTTTGATTTCTCCGCTTCTCGCCTTTTTATAGAGCCCTTTTGGATCCCGCTGCTCGCAAATTTCCAGTGGCGTGTCTACAAACACTTCCATAAATTCGTGATCATCAAGCATATCACGAACCATTCTGCGTTCTGACCTAAACGGTGAAATAAATGCAGTTAGCACGATAAGTCCTGCATCAACCATTAATTTCGATACTTCACCAACCCGGCGAATATTTTCAACCCGATCCGCATCCACAAACCCGAGGTCCTTGTTAAGTCCGTGTCTTACATTATCCCCGTCAAGCAGATAGGTGTGTTTTCCAAGCGCGAGCAGTTTTTTCTCTACCAGATTGGCAATGGTTGACTTACCTGAAGCGCTGAGCCCGGTGAACCATAGAACCAGAGGCTTCTGCCTTTTTTGCTTCGATCTGGTTGATTTATCAACATCAACAGCCTGCCAATGCACGTTTGTGGCACGCCTTAGCCCAAAGTCAATCATGCCCGCGGCCACTGTGGCGTTGGTCATCTTATCAATCATGATAAATGACCCAAGCGCCGCCAAATCCTTATAGGCTTCATAAACCACTTTATCATCCAAGCTGAAGTTACACACTCCCACTTCGTTCAAAGACAATGTTTTCCCCGCTTCATGTTCGAAGCTATTGACGTCGATCTTATACTTTAGATCGGTAATTTCGCCGGATGTGGTTTTATTGGCGAGCTTGATAAGATACGGTCTTCCAGGGAGCATCGGATCATCGTGCATCCAGATCACATGTGCCTGAAACTGATCGGTGATTTCCGGGCGCCTAAGCTTTTCTGAAATAAGATCACCACGGGAAATATCAATTTCATCAACAAGCGTGATGGTGACTGCCTGATCTTGTCCAGCGCGCTCGAGTTCCCCGTCATAAGTAACAATGGATTTGACCGTGCTTGTCTGCGCGTTTGGCAATGCGACAATTTCGTCCCCAGGCTTCACTTCGCCGCTTACGATTGTCCCTGAGAACCCTCTGAAATCAAGATTAGGGCGGTTCACCCATTGCACCGACATGCGAAACGGCGCCTCATCTTCATGGGATTCGATATCAATGTTTTCGAGATACTTCAGTAAAGCGGGCCCAGTATACCAACTCATATTTTCGCCAGCTTCCGTAATATTATCCCCCTTAAGGGCAGATACAGGAATGCACTCGACGGTTTCAAAGCCCATGTCCTCGACGAAGGTGCGATAATCTCGCTCGATCTCGTCAAATGTCTCTTTGGAATAGTTAGCAAGATCCATTTTATTTATGGCAACCACGATGTGTTTTACACCAAGAAGGCTTGTGATAAAACTGTGTCTGCGGGTTTGGGTGAGGATACCTTTGCGGGCATCAATCAAAATTATCGCAACGTCCGCCGTTGAGGCCCCGGTCGCCATATTTCGGGTATATTGCTCATGCCCTGGCGTATCTGCAACAATGAACTTTCTTTTTTCTGTGGTAAAGAAACGGTAGGCAACATCAATAGTAATACCTTGTTCTCGTTCCGCCGCAAGACCATCCACCAGCAGAGCAAAATCAATATCACCCCCTTGGGTACCCACTTTCTTACTGTCACTTTCGAGGCTTTCAAGCTGGTCTTCGAAAATCAGTTTGGAATCGTAAAGCAGTCGCCCTATCAGCGTTGATTTTCCATCATCAACACTGCCACAGGTGATAAACCGAAGATAACTTTTCTGTTCCTGATCCCTAAGGTAACCATCAATATCAGACGCTATTTGGTCGGATTGCATAATTTCGTAGGACTTATCTGCCATTAGAAATAGCCTTCCTGCTTTTTTTGCTCCATGGACGCATTACTGTCCTTGTCAATGGCCCGTCCTTCACGTTCAGACGTTGTGGTCAGCAGCATTTCCTGAATGATTTCGGTGAGCGAACTTGCATTTGATTCCACCGCCCCAGTGAGTGGATAGCATCCAAGTGTTCTAAAGCGCACCTTTTTCATAATGGGTTCTTCGCCAGCATTAAGCGGTAAGCGGTCATCATCCACCATTACCATCATGCCGTCGCGCTCCACGACTGGGCGTTCTTTCGCAAAGTAAAGGGGGACAATAGGAATATTTTCAAGATGAATATATTGCCAGATATCAAGTTCCGTCCAATTGGAAAGAGGGAAGACGCGGATGCTTTCACTTTTTTGAATGCGACTGTTATAAATATTCCAGAGTTCCGGGCGTTGATTCTTCGGATCCCATCGGTGTTGATCGGAACGGAAGGAAAAAATGCGCTCTTTAGCGCGTGACTTTTCTTCGTCCCGACGCGCACCACCAAAGGCCGCATCAAATCCGTGCTTGTTCAGTGCTTGCTTGAGGCTTTGTGTTTTCATAATGTCCGTATGGATTGCCGAACCATGGCTGAAAGGACCAACCCCTTTTTCAACACCGTCCTCATTGATGTGAACGATCAGATCCAGATTATTGTCCTTGGAGAAGCGATCCCGAAATTCAATCATTTCCCTAAACTTCCAGGTTGTATCCACATGCATGACCGGAAAAGGGAGCTTGGATGGATAAAAAGCCTTGAGCGCCAAATGCATCATCACGCTGCTGTCTTTACCAATAGAGTAAAGCATTACGGGATTAGCGCATGTTGCCGCCACTTCTCGAATGATATGAATCGATTCTGCTTCCAAGCGTTGAAGGTGGGTAAGCCCCATTATCAAACTCTCCTTTTAAAGAAGTAACCTACAGTATACTTTCGAATAAATTAATAGGAAAGTTCGCCTTAACAACCAATTTTTCTATTCCTCACAGTTAGAATAATTTTTCGTAACCATTGATTTGGTAATTTCAACCTATTTACCAATAGAAATCGCTAAGCTATAGTCATGACCTAATCACAATTGGGAGAAAAAAATGAAAAGTGTTCGCACTCTGTTGCTAGGTCTTGCCTCAATACTGCTGGCTAGCCAAGCATTCGCGCAAGACTACACAAAATATACTGAAGATGCACTTCGGAAAATTGTAAATGACATCGCGCATATAGAAACAAAAGTGCTCATGCCCATGAGAGATGGGGTGGGACTTTCCACAGATATTTACCGGCCGAAAGATGCAGAAGGTCCGGTGCCCACTATATTTGTGAGGACCCCCTACAACATGAACGTTCCCTCTCGGCGCACGCTTTATAATATCGCGACGGCGGTGAGCAAAGGGTACGCCTATATCTTACAAAATGAACGCGGTCGTTATTTCTCCGAAGGGGAGTTCGAAATTCTGGGCTATCCTCGTACGGACGGCTATGACGCGCTTGACTGGATTTCTGCGCAAAGCTGGTCTAATCAGAAAGTGGGAACCATTGGCTGCTCATCCACCGCTGAGTGGCAACTGGCGCTGGCCGCGACAGATCATCCCGCCCACGCCGCTATGATCCCGCAAGCTTCAGGCGCTGGGATTGGTCGCGTCGGCGATTTCTGGGAGCACGGAAACTGGTATACCGGTGGTGTGCAGCGAATCTTGTTCTTTGTCTGGCTTTATGGGGTGGATAATCCACTTCGCGCGCAAATCCCGGAAGGCCTCAGCCCGGAAATCCGCACGCAGATTTCACAATATAACGACCTTTCCACGGATAAACCTGCAGTGGATTGGGAACGTCAGATCAGACATCTGCCACTAACCGATATCCTCACCAGCATGGGTGAGCCGGAAGGCACTTTTGAGGAATTTGTCAGAAGAACCCCTGTATCCCCTGGCTGGTTTGAAGGTGGTCTTTATCATGATAACGAGCCTTGGGGCGTGCCCGCTCTTTGGTTCAACAGCTGGTATGATGTTTCCATTGGTCCGAACATGGCGCTTGCAAACCACGCCCGTGCAAATGGTGTAGACGCAGAAGTGCGTGAAAACCAGTATGTAGTTGCTGCACCAAACAATCACTGTCAGTTTGCCGCACTTGGCCCTAACTTTGACAGTGGCGACCGAAACTTGGGAGACACAAGTTTCGACACAGACGAACTGGTGTACGCCTGGTGGGATAAATGGCTCAAAGGTGATGAAGACGCCTGGGATAACAACACACCGAAAAACCAATATTTCACCATGGGCGCCAACAAGTGGCAGGGCAATGAGCAATGGCCACCGGAAGAAGCTGTCGAAATGAAGCTCTACCTTCATTCAGGTGGTAATGCCAACAGCCTTTATGGCGATGGTAAAGTTGATTTCACCGAGCCCGGCGATGAGCCCAGCGACAGTTATCACTATGATCCAATGAACCCGGTACAAACCATCGGTGGTGGCGATTGTTGTAATGGTGGCCTTGTCACCGCTGGCGCCTTTGATCAAAGGATCATTGAAGCCAGAAATGACGTGCTTGTCTTTACCAGTGATCCGCTTATGGAGCCCATTGAAGTTTCCGGCTTTGTCGATGCAGTTCTTCATGTGTCTTCTGACGCCAAAGACACTGATTTTGCGGTGAAGCTGGTGGATGTGGCACCTGACGGTACAGCCTTTATCATTGATGATACCATATTCCGCGCCCGCTACCGCGAAGGATATGACAAACAGGTAATGATGGAAGAGGGCGAGGTATATAAAATCGAC
>JANQJN010000040.1 GCA_028281625.1 Emcibacteraceae bacterium
AGCATTAAGGAATTCTGGTGCCCGTTGCCCCAGTAGTGCACCCAGCACGTCAAAAATACGGCCCAGCGCATGGGTCCGGCAGCTGAGTGCCGCCGGAAATTCGGGCTTGAGCAGTGAACCTTCCGGAATGCGCACATCCACAAGGTCATAAAACCCGTCGTTAAAGAGAATCTGCGGATCAAACACCATGATCATGTAAATGCCGAAAAACATTTTGAGCATATTTTCATTAAGCAAAAAGTTGATGGAACTTTCCGATTGCGGGTCGGTGCCTTCCCAGTCAAGGATCACCTTGCCACCTTCGCGCCACATTGTACATTTGATTTTATAAGGACCGTAACCACGACCATCGTCGCAGACATAGTCTTCGAAGGTAACTTTTTCTTCGCCGATTGACGTTTCAATCAGGTGCGCCATTGCCCGCTTGTTGCGGTCAAGAAGCTTGTCTGTGGCAGATACAAATGTATCAACCCCGAAACGGTCGCACATCTCAAGTACCCGGCGCTCCGCCATGCGGCAGGCAGCGACAATCGCATTAAGATCTGCACCAGCCCATTCAGGCATACGGCATTGATGCAGAACGATTTTTAAGATGTCATCCTGTTTTTCGCCTTTTCTATAAAGCTTGATCGGTGGGACACGTATCCCTTCCTGAAAAATAGAGATGGCATTGGTCGGAAGTGATCCCGGCACCATGCCGCCCACGTCGGTCATATGACCAAACATGGCACCCCAACCTACAAGTCGTTCGTCACGGTAAATAGGCATCAGCACCAGCCAGTCATTGGCATGGCTCACCGCCCCCTCACAAGTATACGGATCAGAAAGCCAGAAGACATCGCCTTCTTCAATATCGCCGTCATAACCATCCAGGAATCCCTGAATGAAGGAGCCAAACTGCCCCGCAAGCATCAGACCATTATGATCCGCGATCAGCGGAAAAGCATCGCCCTGCTCCCTGATCCCCGGTGACATGGCGGTACGGAAAAGCGTCGCGTCCATTTCGTGACGGGCGTTCTTTAGTGAATTTTCGATGAGATCCAGTGTGATCGGGTCAACATCGACAGTGTTAAAAGGTGATTTGTTATTTTCAATAATATTTGCAACCATGATGTCCTCCCTTAGCTCGCTGGATTGATTAGAATGTTACCGTATGTGTCCACATCGGCGATGTGGTCACTGAGGACCAGAGTGGTACTGTCCATTTCGGTGATGATCGCCGGGCCAGGTATCTTATCCCCCGCCCTTAGTTTTCCGCGGTCATAAACGCGCGCATCTTTTTCCTGATCATCCATCCATACTGTTGTGGTTTCAACGAAGGCTGCTTCAGGACTTCCGTCGCCCTCTTCAATTTTTTCGGCGGTCACATTGGCAGCTTTGCCAAGGGCTGTGACCCGTAAATTCACAAGCTCAATAGGTACATCCAATTGGAAGGTGAAGAGCTTCTCATGCTCCGTATGAAGTGCATCGGCCAGTTTGGAAAGCCCGTCTTCCGCAAAGCCATCAAGGCTGATCGGCAGCACAACTTCAAAGCCTTGACCCTGGTAACGAACACCGGCTTCATATTCAGTTTCCTGCTCGTCCTTTGGAACGCCTTGACCCACCAGTTCGTCACTGACGCTTGCGGCCATGTCTTTAAGAATACCTTCAAGTTCTGCGCCGTTCGCTGTATCAAGACGGCTTGAAAAACTTCTCGCCATTTCAGCACGCATGCGTGTTGTTGCATCTCCATATGCACAAAGCACACCCGGCGCATTTGGAATAATCACAGGCCAGGATTGGGTAAGCTTACCAATGGCGTTGGCTTGTAACGGACCGCCACCCCCGAAGGCCATCAGCGCGAAATCGCGGCTGTCATATCCTTGCTGTACCGATACCAATCGGATCGCACCGAACATATTTTCGTTTACAATGTCAATAATCCCTGATGCGGCTTCGCGAAGGCCAATTCCAAGTGCATCTGCAATGGTTTGCACCGCTTTGGTTGAGGCGTCAATATCAAGGTCCATTTCACCACCAAGAAGTGATTTGGGTAGGTACCCCAGCACTACATTGGCGTCAGTCACGGTGGGCAAATCACCGCCTTTTCCGTAACAGGCGGGTCCAGGTACCGCACCGGCACTTTCCGGTCCAACCCGAAGCGCTTGTGTCAGTTCCGGCACGTGGGCGATGGATCCGCCGCCGGCACCCACGGTTTTCACATCAAGTGATGACGTCCGAACCGTAAGATCACCCACTTCAGTATCCCGTGTAAGTCTCGGCACACCGTTTTCAATAAGCGATACATCGGTGGATGTTCCGCCCATATCAAGGGTAAGTATATTTTCGTATCCCGCGTGCTTCGCGACCCATACCGCACCGGTCACACCACCGGCAGGACCACTCATCAGCAGCGATACCGGAAGCTCTTCCGATTTTTCAGCGGACATCAGACCGCCATCTGAACGCAGCAGGTTAATCTGTCCGTTCATTTCCTGGCCGCGCAGTTCATTTTTAAGGTTACGCACGTAATTTGCCACAGTCGGACGTACCGCTGAATTGGCCACAGTGGTCAGCGCCCGCTCATATTCCTGCTTTTCCGGAAGGATGTCTGAGGATACTGAAACCGGCACGTCCGGCATTTCCGCTTTGACCATTTCCTCAATGCGCTTCTCATGCACATTATTGGCAAAACTGTTTAAAAGGCAAACAGTTACCGCCTCAACATTTTCTTCTTTTAGCTTCGCAATAGCGCTCATAACCGACGCTTCATCAAGGTCAGCAATCACGTTTCCTTCTGCGTCAAGGCGCTCACTTACTTCCATGGTGCACTCTAGTGGTGCTAGCGGCTCCGGCTTATTCCAGATGATCCAGCCGGCAAGGCCGCCTGGTACAAAGGAACGGGCAACATGAAGCACCTGACGATAACCATCAGTTACAATAAGACCAACACGAGCAAACTTGCCCTGCAACACCGCGTTGGTGGCAACGGTGGTACCATGCATGAAGAGCGACAGATTAGACGCACTGATCCCCGCCATGTCGCAGATTTTTTGGGTTCCGTTGAGCACCGCCTGAGATGGATCGTCCGGGGTGGACGGCACTTTGCTACGGTATGTGTGACCCGTTTCATCTTCAATTAACAATAAATCTGTGAAGGTTCCCCCGACATCCACACCTAATCGATAATCCATATTTCGTTCCTTACTTTCTTTACTTTTCTGTCTTCATGTATTCATTTGCGGCGGGAAGATCCCTGACTTGGCAACCTGTGCAGGAATGCTCTTGTTCAGGGCTGTTTCCAGCCAAAGTGATGTTTCGATAATTTTTCCGAGATCAACTCCGGTTTCGATGCCGCTGCGATCCAGCATATAAACCAGATCATCGGTTGAAATATTTCCTGTAGCGTGAGGAGCAAATGGGCAACCACCGATGCCACCGATACTGCTATCGAGCACCTCTACCCCAGCATCAATGGCGGCGATCGCGTTGGCGAAGCCAGTGTTACGGCTGTTATGAAGATGACATCGTAATCTCATTTCCGGCAAGGCATCTTTAACAGCACTTACCACTTCAGTAATCTGCTTCGGCACAGCCACACCAATGGTATCCGCGAGGCTGATTTCCGATGGGCCTGCCCGCGCAATCTGTTTGGCAATTTCAACAACTCGTGCCGTTGAAACTTCCCCTTCAAACGGGCAGCCGAATGCAGCACCAATGGTGATTTGTGCTCGCATGCCTTCTGCATGGGCATCGTCAGCCATTTGATTCCATTGTTTAATGGTTTCAGCGACTTCAACACCCTGATTTCTTTTATTGAAAGTCTCGGTCGCAACTACGGCGCAGCCAATCTCATCCATACCAAGATCTCGTGCTCGCTCAAACCCGCGGTAATTAAGCACCAATCCCGTGTATCTTACATTTTCATTTTCGGGGAGCATTTGAACCAGCTTTTCTGCGTCCGCCATCTGCGGCACCCGCTTTGGGTTTACAAAACTGGTCACTTCGATTCGTGTCAATCCCGCATCAATGGCGCGCGCGATCAACTCAAGCTTATTCGAAGTTTCAAAAAACTTTTTTTCGCTTTGTAATCCGTCCCTTGCGGAGACGTCCATGATCTCAATTCTGGTGGTCATTCGCTCTCTGATTTGTATGATGATGATTATTGAATTTATTCTATACAATGATGGACTAAAATGGCAAGATATTATATCATTATATCATTATTACTTTTAAAGATGGATTTCTTAAATGACGGACGATAACAATCAGAACTCCTGCGGACCCTTAAATGGGATCAGAGTAATCGAATTGGGACAGCTTCTGGCAGGCCCGTTTTGCGGTCAATTGCTTGCAGATTACGGCGCAGAAGTGATTAAAGTGGAGCAGCCCGGTGTGGGGGATCCTATGCGTGTTTGGGGCCGTGAAAAAGGGCATGGAAAGTCACTCTGGTGGCCAGTTGTGGCACGCGGCAAGAAGTCAGTGACCCTCAACCTTCGCACTGAAGAAGGTCAGCAAGTGATTCGTGATCTGGTAGCTAAATCAGACATTATTTTGGAAAATTTCCGTCCCGGAACCATGGAACGCTGGAACCTTGGATATGATGAGCTTAAAAAAATCAACCCCGGCCTGATTATGATTCGTGTATCTGGTTACGGTCAGACCGGCCCCTACTCCTCAAAAGCAGGCTACGGCGCTATTGGTGAGGCCATGGGCGGCATGCGTTATGTGGTTGGTGATCCGTCCACGCCCCCGAGCCGTATGGGTATATCAATCGGCGACCATCTGGCGGCGACATTTGCCTGTCTGGGTGCACTTGCAGCCCTTCATCATAAAAACCAAACCGGTGAAGGTCAGGTGATTGATAGTGCCATTTATGAAGCATGCCTTGCGATGATGGAAAGTTTGGTCAGTGAATATTCGGAAGGCGGATATATCCGCGAACGATCCGGTTCAATCCTGCCAAAAATTGCCCCATCAAATGTGTATCCAACCAAGGACGGTTTGATGGTGCTTATCGCCGCCAATCAGGACACGGTATTTTCCCGCTTGGCACAAGCCATGGACAGGCCAGACCTGGCGGAAGATGACCGCTATAAAACCCACACAGCACGCGGTGACAATCAAACCGAACTGGATGATTTGATCGCTGAATGGTCAGCCTCCCTCACCGCTGATGAGCTGCAGGCAAAACTGGATGAATACGGTATTCCACAAGGGAAAATTTACCGCGCACCAGACATGATGGATGATCCACATTTTAAAGCCCGGGAAGCAATCCTTAAAATCGCCCATCCGGAATTTAAAAACCTGCATATGCAGAATGTTTTCCCGAAGTTTTCCAAAACCAAAGCAACCGTTCGTGCGCCGGGTCCGGAACTTGGTGAGCACAATGAGGACATTTATAAAGACCTCCTCGGCATGTCTGATGCAGACATCGCATCCTATAAAGAAAAAGGCCTTATGTAATGGGAAGAAAAATTAATTTTCAGCGGGCCAACTATGTGGTTACCGACCTTAATCGTTCGCTTACACTTTATCGCGATGTGCT
This sequence comes from Emcibacteraceae bacterium, assembly GCA_028281625.1. Lineage (GTDB taxonomy): Bacteria > Pseudomonadota > Alphaproteobacteria > Sphingomonadales > Emcibacteraceae > Pseudemcibacter. Next base: position 5,531 of record JANQJN010000040.1, read on the forward strand.
CGGTTTTAAAGTAATCTTTAACAAAGATGCCCCCGAAGACAGCTACTCGTATGATGTGTTCGATATCCCGAAGGGAACGGATATGGGATTTTGTGTACTCGGCACAGACGATGAACCTAACTGTATGGCGCTTACTGAACTTCGTGAAGGCGAACTCGTACCAGTTCCAAGTCCACGCCGCGCGGCAATTGTGCTGCGGGTTGAGCATTTCGATGAATGTGTCGAGGGCGCCAAGATGCTCGGCCTTAAAACCTATAAAGAAGACAGGCTGGAAACCAACGATGGCCGTATTGGCCGCGAACTGGGGATCGTTGATTTTGACGGAAATCTGGTGGTGATCTACTGCATCCTGAGCCATCCGCAGTAAAATAATATGAGGGAGGAATAATGTCAGACAATATAACAGAAACGGATACAGGAGACTATCCATCAAGTGGCTACGCCTGGTATGTGGTCGTGCTTTTAACGCTGGGGTATATCCTATCCTTTCTTGACCGGATTATCATCAATCTTCTGGTGGAACCCATTAAGGCAGACTTCGCCCTTACGGATACGCAGATCGGCCTTCTTATGGGTGTAGCATTTTCAATCTTTTACGCAACCATGGGCATTCCACTTGGTTGGCTAGCCGATAATATGAAGCGAAAAACGCTTGTGGCCGCAGGGATGTTTGTCTGGTCTGCGGCAACCTGTTTATCTGGTTATGCTAAAAGCTTTGCCGGCCTATTTGTCGCCCGTATTGGTGTTGGCGCCGGTGAAGCGACCCTTTCCCCATGTGCCATATCGCTTATTTCTGACATGTTCCCGGAAGGAAAACGCGCCAAGGCTATCGCGCTATATTCAAGTGCGCTTTCCATTGCATCTGCGACTGCCTTTTATCTTGGTGGGCAGATCCTCGCGTGGGCCAACACCACGGACACATCAGGTATGTTCCTGATTGGTGGGCTTAAACCATGGCAGATCGTGTTTGTAATTGTTGGGGCACCCGGGATCATCCTTAGCTTATTTATGTTGATGGTCAAGGAACCAAAAAGACAGATTAGGAAAGCGGAGGGCGAGAAAGCCATCAGCTTCTTAAAAACCATTGATTATTATAAAAATAATCTTGGAAGTTTTTTAGGCATTAGCCTTCTGGTTGGCGTTATGACAACCATCGCCTATAGCCAGTTTTTCTCCACATCGCTGTTTGTCCGCACCTGGGGCTGGGAAGCCAGTGAGTACGCCATGAGAAACTCCATTGGCCTACTGATTTTTGCGCCGCCCAGCGTGATGATAGCAGGATGGCTCATTGACAAACTTCATAAAAAAGGCGTGGAAGACGCCGCGTGGAAAGTCTTCAAAGTCGGCTTTATCATCATGATCCCGCCGAACGCGCTTTTCCCGATCATGCCGGATCCATGGGTGGCTTTGATTGTGTCCTTCTCCGGCCTGATTGGAATCGCAACCGTGACCGCCGCTGGCGTTCCGGCGATCCTTAAGGTAATCCCAGGTAAAATCCGCGCACAGTCGATAGCGATTTACTATATGATTATAAGCATGTGCGGGCTTCTCATCGGTCCAACATCTGTTGGCATTCTCGCTGACACATTTGGCAATCTGCAATATGGCATGGCATTGGTGCCAGCGACATTCGGCATACTCGGCATCTGCTTCCTGCCGACGATCAATCGCATCTACCTAAACCAAATCAAAAAAGAAATAACCATTTAGGATAAGAATTTATGAACACAATTGTAAAACGCACCACTCTTATTGTTCGCGATATGGAAAAATCCATCGCTTTTTATGAGGGAGTGCTGGGCATGACCAAATATTACGACAACCAAGTGACCCTTGGGGGCGACTTGCTCCCTGCTGGAAACAAGGGTGACGTCACCCACCTTACCATGTGGAAATGCGAAGACCCTGTGATCGGCATGATCGGCCTATTGCAATGGGTGGATCCAGTGTGGGAAGCGCCGGAAATCAGTTATGAAGTAGGATACGGAAACCCTGTATTCGTGGCCGCAGTTGACGATGCCGAGGAAGCATACGAAAAAGCGAAAGCGGCAGGATGTGAAATCCGTGGCGCACTCTCAGAGGCCACTTACCCGGCGGCAAAAGGCGGCACAGTAACGGTACGTTCCGTCGGCGTGTTTGATCCGGACGGTCACTTTTTCGAGCTGAATCAAACTTTGACTTAAATTATTGCTGATTGCGCCAGTGGGATAATATTTCGCTGGCGCTGGCAGACCAAACCTCTTCCTTATCCATCAGATACTCAAGAACATCTTCGAGCACCCCGATACGGTGCGGCTGTCCCATCATCCATGGATGCAGGGACAGGCCTAGTACGCGACCACCCTGTTCTTTGGCTTCCGCAATCAACATATCTGCGGCGTCTTTGATCTGCTCACCGTAAGATTGTTCTGAATGAAGGTTGGATAGCAATATAAAACGGTCTTCCAGTTCATTGGAAAGCGGCATAGCGGTAAGCGGGCCATTGTCCGTCCTGAACACGTAAGGCATATCATCATTAACCCAGTCACAAAAATATTCGATACCGGCGGCCTTGAGTGCTTCTGGGGTTTTATCGCCTTCATAACGACCAGGGCTGAGCCAGCCTTTGACGTCATCGGTCGCATACCTCAAAAGGGCTTCAATGGATTTCTTAATCACATCTGCTTCACCTTCCATATCATTATAATGGATGGTATCCATATTCCAGCCATGACCAAGAAGTTCCGCACCGCGATCCTTGAGCGCTGCCATCAGATAAGGTGTGCGCTCGGCAAGCTCACCATTCACAGCATAAGTGGCGTTAACGCCATATTTATCAAACGCTTTGAGCAAACGGTAAATACCGACCCGATTACCGTAGTCCCGCAGGGAATAATGGCGTAGGTCCGGATAAGGCATGGTCATACCCCCAGGTGGCTTTACCGGCACGCCTTTTTGATCAAGCGGAAAAAATTGTAGACTGACATTGACCCAAAGGGCGAGTTTTTTATCTCCCGGCCAGGACACCGCCTTGCGGTCCGTGAGCATTGACCAGTCATAACGTTCATGATCCATACCGTAGGAGCGCTCAGTATATTCAAGATAACTTCTATCAAGAGGCATTATGATACCTCCTTCTTGAGAGCAATGTCGGCAAGGGTCGCATCATAATTGTTTTTGATGAAATGCTCGGCAATCTCACGACCCGTGGTCACCCAGACATCTGAATGGCCGGTAATATATTCGAGCGCTTCTTCAAACGCTTTAAGTCGATGCGGGCAACTCACCTGATAATTATGGGTCGGGATGCACATTACCGTGCCGTTTTCCGCGCCTTCCGCGTATAGGCGATCAAAATTATCCTTGATAATCTGACCGTAGCGGCGGGGTTCAATTTTATTGACCACATAGGCGATGGTGTCATTCATTTCCAGCGAGTAAGGAATTGATACGAACTTCTTACCGCTGCGCAGATGAATGGGAGTAGGTTGATCATCATGAAACAAATCACAGGTATAAATACCACCTTCGTCACCAAAGAGTTCTGTGCCCACTTCCGCGAACAAATCAAGGGTCAGTTCTGAGTGGGATAGCGCCGGTGCAAGATAGCCTGCACACTTCTGACCCGTGTGTTTATAGATGGTTTCCATGCCGTCACGGATCATGTCCCGTTCCTGGTCTTCATCCATGCCGTAGGTGTAGCGGGTGTTATAAATGCCGTGGCTGAAAAATTCCCAGTCCCGCTCCTTACAAAGCTCAATGATTTCCGGATGATGTTCGCACAGTGCGGTTGAAAGGGATATGGACCCGCGAATGCCATATTTTTCCAGAAGCTTCATTTGCCGCATATGACCGACGCGATTTCCGTAATCACGGATGGAATATCCTGCGATTGACGGGCTTGGCGCAGGCCACGGCTTACGAAAGGGATTATCCGGCGGATCAAGTTCGTAAAATTCGATATTGGGTGCCACCCAGAATGCAACTCTCGCACCGCCCGGCCATTCTATCTTCGGGCGGTTATCATAGGGCCAATAATCATAGAAGCCGGGATCATTCTTCATCACTGATTGTCCAAATAATCGAACACTTCCTGCACATCAACCACGTCAGCGTATTTCAGCAAAAGATCGGTAAGGTTTGCAAAATGATAACTTTCGTGCTTATCGGCAACGCACTCTTCCGGGACGATGGTACGGTAACCACGGGAAAGACTGTCCACCGCAGTCGCACGAATACATCCTGATGTGGAACCACCGGTAATCACCAGTGTATCCACCTGATGCCAAACGAGCAGGCTTTGCAGTGGCGTTTCAAAGAAGGCCGACGGCATTTTCTTAAGATAAATGGCGTCTTTCCCTTTATCGATTTCAAGGCGGTCATCAAATTCACTACGGCGGGAGCCAAATTTAATGTTTTGAAGGCTATCCGGTGTATCGGTCCGCGTGCCCCAAACACCGGCATCCGACGCATCATCCATATAAGCCACATGGGTCCATATTACCGGCCAGCCAAGGGCACGGAACTGCTTCGAAAGTTGATTGATATAGTCCATTTGCTTGGGGTCGGTTTCGTAGGCGGTTTTAAACTCATCCACGCAGGTATAGGCTTTTTGCGGGTCGACATTTACAAGTGCCGCTTTTTTTCCAAATCCGAATTTGGCGCGGGCAGGGTTTGCCTTTACTTCCTGATAAATTTCACGGGCGGTTTTATTACTGAGTTCCATGATAGCTCCAAGCGCATATTTTTTGATTATTGAACTATATCAGTGGCGACACAAGCGTGAATGACATATATCACTCCAGGATCAATCAGGTCCGTAGTGATCAGCAACATCCGCGAGCAGTTCTTTATCGACGAGGCGCACCACCCAGCTTTGGGATAGCTCAATCAGCCCCTGTTTTTTTAGAAGCGAAAAGGCACGACTTACAGTTTCAACCGTAATGCCAAGATAATCCGCAATATCCGCCCGGGTCATTGGCAGCGTGAATTCGTCAGTGTGGCCATCATATTTTACTTGCCGCTTATCGATATAAAGCAAAAAGTACGCAATTTTTTCCACGGCGTTTTTACGGCCAAGGACGAAAATCTGATCCATGGTTGCGGCCAGTACCCGGGTCGCAATTTCATGGACACGGTGTTCCAGTTCCGGATGGGTTTCATAAAGCGCTTCAATATCGCGCATATGCCATTTACATGCGGTCACATCGGTCAGCGCGCGGTCGCTGATGCTATAAGATGATCCGGATGAAATACCGATAAAATCCCCGGGATAAACAAAGGCCATAATCTGACGGCGACCATCACTGGCGAGCCGCTCCACTGCCGATACTCCTGAGGATAGATTATAGACATATTTGGTGCTGTCTTCCTCGTGAAGCAAGTAACCGCCCTTTTCCACGCTGACCGGATGGGCAACCGAAAACAGCTTTTCAATACTGTCTCCTTCGAAGACAGAGCAAAGCTGACTTGTACGTGCTTTACATGTATGACAGTTGATACCCACTTAATCTTCCCTGATATTTTGCTCTTCTCTTTATTGTCATAAGGCGGGCGTGTTTCAAAGCAAAAAAGGCGAATTTCGCGCACAAAAAACCCGGCGCAGAGAGGAAGCACCGGGTTTTTAACCTTATATTTTAATCACTTCACTTAGTCATGATCATGGTGATGGTGATGGTGATGCCCATGTCCGTGATCATGGTCGTGATCATGATGGTGGTGATGATGATGATGCTTGCTATCAACTCCGCCAACAGG
>JANQJN010000082.1 GCA_028281625.1 Emcibacteraceae bacterium
ACCGCCTCGCCTTCCATACCCATCAGACCTGCTGCCCATTGGCCAAGTAGTTTGTTGCGACGCGCGGTTGCCTTGAATTCGAGCTCCTTATCATGGGAAAATTTATTTTCCGCGGCTTTTTCCCGATTATCGAATTGTGTCATGGGTATTTGCTCCTTAAAACTGGCTAATTTTTCTTAAACACATCCTGCCTGTTTACGGCATTTTGCGTATCATTTCCATGTTTTTTATATAATAAGTTAAAAAAAATTTTAAAGGGGTAAAACCGCCCCTTTTTAGCTTTCATAAAACATTCATTTAAGCTAGATTGTGCGCGCATGATTCTGCTATTTCAAAGACCCAGGGACGCTTATGTCAGATAAAGAAAAGCTCTATGAGGGCAAGGCCAAAATCCTATATCGGGGCGACCGGCCAAACACAATCATCCAGTATTTTAAAGACGACGCCACCGCGTTCAATAATGTAAAAAAAGGCACTATTGCCGGGAAAGGCGTGATCAATAACAAGATCACCGAACTGATCATGACACGGCTTTCGCAGATCGGTATCCCAACAGCCTTTATCAAGCGCCTGAGCGACCGTGAGCAGCTTTGTCACGATGTTGAAATTGTGCCTCTTGAAGTGATCGTGAGAAACACTGCCGCAGGCACCATGTCCAAAACATATGGCATTGAAGAAGGCACGCGCCTGCGCCGTCCAATCATTGAATTTTCACTTAAAGACGACGATCTTGGGGATCCGATCATTCCAGAAAATCATATTCTGGTACTGGAAATCGCAAGCGAAGAAGAACTCATCGAAATTATGGAAATGACATCGAAGATCAATGATTATCTTCGTGGTCTTTTCGCCGGAATCGGACTGGAACTTATTGACTTTAAACTTGAATTTGGCCGCCTGAGTGATGGTGACGATGGTCATTTCCTTGTGCTGGCTGATGAGTTTAGCCCGGATAACTGCCGCCTGTGGGATTTTGAAACACAGGAAAAAATGGATAAGGACCGCTTCCGCCGTGACCTTGGCGGTGAAGTGGAAGCCTACCAGGAAGTGGCACGCCGACTGGGTGTATCACTTGAAACAGAAGACGAATAATTTTTTAAACATAGTAAGGAAACAAACGTGAAAGCACGCGTTCATATTACCCTAAAAAATGGTGTTCTTGACCCGCAGGGCAAGGCCATTCAGCATGCCCTTGACGCCCTTGGTTTTGAAGGGGTCGATGATGTCCGCCAGGGCAAATATATCGAACTTGACCTGGCCGAAACTGATCGCGCCACCGCAGAAGCCAACGTGGAAGAAATGTGCAAGAAGCTTCTTTCCAACATGGTTATCGAAAATTACGCCATCGATATTGAATAGTATTTAAGGATCAATCCATGAAATCAGCTGTTGTTACCTTCCCTGCTTCCAACTGCGACCGGGATATGTTTGACGCGCTTGAAAAAATTACTGGCCAGACACCGCACCGCATCTGGCACCAGGACTGTGAAATTCCAGATGTTGACGTGATCGCCCTGCCGGGCGGTTTTTCATTTGGAGACTATCTTCGCTGCGGCGCCATGGCCGCACGTTCGCCGGCGATCAAAGCCATCCGCGACCACGCGGACCGTGGCGGCAACGTGATCGGTGTTTGTAACGGTTTTCAGGTACTTACCGAAATGGGTCTGCTCCCCGGTGCGCTGATGAGAAATGCATCGCTGAAGTTCGTTTGTAAAACCGTTCAGCTGAAAGTGGAAAATGCCGATAGCACCTTTACCAACGCATATGGCAAAGGGGATGTGATCGACATTCCTGTCGCGCACCATGATGGCAATTATTTTGCGGACGCGGATACACTTGCAGAACTTGAAGACACAGGGCGCATCGCCTTTCGTTATGTGAACAGCAGCGGTGAAGCAACCGCCGAAGCAAACCCCAACGGATCCCAGCATAATATCGCAGGCATTATGAATAAACGTGGCAACATCCTCGGCATGATGCCCCACCCCGAACGATTGATTGAAGATGCGCAGGGCGGCACCGATGGTCGCGGCTTCTTCGAAAGCATCATCAATACACTGAATTAGGGTTTAAAGAGTATGACAGAGACAATTTGGAATAATAACCCGGAAATCACCGAAGACCTTGTTAAGGAACATGGTCTTTCGGAAAGCGAACATGAGCTGATGATCAAAATCCTCGGTCGTGAGCCGAGCCTCACCGAGCTTGGTATTTTTTCCGTGATGTGGAGTGAGCATTGCTCTTATAAATCATCGAAACTTCATTTAAAAACCCTGCCGACCAAGGCACCCTGGGTAATCCATGGCCCTGGAGAGAATGCCGGCGTGATCGATATTGGTGATAATCAAGCCGCAATCTTTAAAATGGAAAGCCACAATCACCCAAGCTACATAGAACCCTATCAGGGTGCAGCAACTGGTGTCGGTGGTATTCTGCGAGACGTGTTCACCATGGGCGCACGCCCAATCGCAAACATGAACGCCCTTCGATTTGGTCGTCCTGATCATCGTAAAACCCGTCACCTTCTCAGCGGTGTTGTGGAAGGGATCGGTGGATACGGTAACTGTGTTGGTGTTCCAACCGTTGGTGGTGAAACCAATTTCCACCCAAGTTATGACGGTAATATCCTTGTAAACGCTATGGCCGTTGGCCTTGCGGATCAAGATAAGATCTTCCTTTCCGCTGCTGCGGGTGTTGGTAACCCGGTGATTTACGTAGGATCAAAAACCGGACGGGATGGTATTCACGGTGCCACCATGGCATCAGCCGAATTTACCGAAGACAGCGAAGAAAAACGCCCAACTGTGCAGGTGGGCGATCCATTTACCGAAAAACTGCTGATTGAAGCTTGCCTCGAGCTGATGTCGACCGACATGGTTGTCGCCATTCAGGATATGGGCGCAGCAGGTCTGACCTCATCCTCCGTTGAAATGGCGTCGGGCGGCGGTGTTGGCTTTACCCTGAACCTGGATAAAGTACCGCAGCGCGAAGAACATATGACCCCCTACGAAATGATGCTTTCTGAAAGTCAGGAACGTATGCTTGTCGTCCTTAAACCCGACCGCGTTGAAGAAGCGGAGGCAATCTTCCGCAAGTGGGATCTTGATTTCGCGGTAATTGGTAATATTACCGACACAGGAAACCTGACCCTTAAATGGCAAGGGGAAACTGTCGCGGACATTCCGACACAGCCTCTTGCGGATAATTCACCAGAATATGATCGCCCTTGGGTTAAAACAGAACCCCCGGCAACCATTGATCCAAACGATGTGGCAGCACCGAACGATATTGGTGATGCGCTTCTGAAAATGGTGGGAAGCGCGAACCTTTCCAGCCGCGAATGGATCTGGGAACAATATGACCATCAGGTGATGGCAGATACCATTCAGCTTCCTGGCGGTGATGCTGCAGTTGTGCGGGTTCACGGCACCAATAAAGCGCTGGCCATTTCCACTGACTGTACACCGCGTTATTGCTACGCTGATCCGTTTGAGGGCGGCAAGCAAGCCGTCGCTGAAACCTGGCGCAATGTCACTGCTACTGGTGCTCAGCCCATGGCAATTACAGATTGTCTTAACTTTGGTAATCCGGAACGTCCGGACATCATGGGCCAGTTCGTGGGTGCCATCGACGGCCTTCGCGAAGCCTGCACCGTGCTGGAATATCCGGTGATCAGCGGTAACGTGTCCCTTTACAATGAAACAAATGGCAAAGGCATTCACCCAACCCCGGCCATTGGTGGGGTGGGACTTCTTAAAGACAGCAGCAAAATGGTTACCATCGCCCCTGAAAATGAAGGGGACGTGATCCTGCTCGTTGGTGAAAGCAACGGTCATATTGGCTGCACGCAATACTTAAGCATCATTGAAGGTCGCGAAGAAGGCGCACCGCCACCGGTTGATCTCGCGCTTGAAAAGAAAAATGGTGATTTCGTGCGCGCACAAATTCAGAACGGCAACATAAGCGCCTGTCATGATATTTCCGATGGCGGACTGTTTGTTACCCTTGCTGAAATGGCAATGGCTGCTGGTAAAGGAATGGATATCGCCCTTCATAATGGTGATATTCCTATGCATGCATATGGTTTTGGTGAAGATCAGGCCCGTTATGTTATCGCAACGGCACCACAGGAGGCCGATGCGGTTATTGAAGCTGCAGAAGAAGTGGGTGTTTCCGTGGCTCGGATTGGTGTTATACGAGGCCAAGACCTTGATGTTCAGGACGCCTTTACTATATCAGTAGATGAACTACTTGACGCTCATGGTTCGTGGATGCCAAAATATATGGCAAAAGAGCTATAGGGCGAAACGCTCGAGGAGAAGTTATATGGCGCTTACGTCACCGGAAATAGAAGACATGATCAAGGAAATCCTGCCCGACGCTCAGGTGCAAGTACAGGATATGCGCGGAGACGGAAGCCAATTCGCCGCCCATGTGGTATCTGCTCAGTTCGAAGGAAAAAACAGGGTTCAACAACATCAAATGGTCTATAAGGCCTTAAAAGGTAAAGTTGGGGAAGAGCTACACGCACTGTCGCTGCAAACCTCGACACCAGAATAACTTATCAGGAATTAGAAATGAGCAATCCAGTATTTGATCGTATCCAGAACGACATCGACAGCAATGACATCGTCCTTTTTATGAAAGGTGATAAAATGTTTCCGCAGTGCGGTTTTTCCGCCACCGTTGTGGAAATTCTAAATTATTTCAACGTGGCCTACGAAACACACAATGTGCTTCAGGACGAAAGCCTTCGCGAGGGCATCAAACAGTTTTCCGACTGGCCGACCATCCCGCAGCTTTACGTGAAAGGTGAATTCCTTGGCGGCTGTGACATCGTCCGCGAAATGGCTGCAAATGGTGAACTTGTCGCCCACTTTGAAAGTGTTGGGATTGAGCCACAAGACTAAGTTCTGTTGATATAAGAAATTCAAAAGGCGCCCTTCCCGGCGCCTTTTTTTGTTTTGGGTTTAATGACACTACAATTCGTTTATGCTAAAATCATAGCTTGTATCCCCTGTGCGGGCAATACAAACACCATGTATAACAACTAGGTTTGCTGTATCGCTTTTCATCGGATGCAAAACTGTTAGATTTTCCTTTTTCTCACCAATTTTCAAATCGTATTCTTTAGCAGTATCATAGATCATTTTTTCATATATTTTTACTTCAGTTTTGTCTAAATCTATGGGCAAAATCTTATTGTAGCGGTAAGCTATTGAAACAAAATAGTCCTCTCTTTCAAAACTAAAAATACCATGAATCCCCTTTGACTCAAACAGCTTATACTTTTTGATTTCCTCTAGTGGAATTTTATGAACTAAGAATTTAATAGTTACAGTATCCGCTTCAACTAGATCTAAGCATTGAGGCTCCAACAACCACATCTTTTTCCTTTTGGTTCCTTTAGGAGGTTCATTGTGATGCAGCGATTTAAGTGGAAAATGTATATCCAGTATTTGTTTTATTTCATTTTTCTTGAACGCACCTATATCCCATTGTGCAACAAATCTACTTTCTTTCGGAGCTTTTCCTTTGTCTCTGAGTTCTTCATAATTGTGATCCACGAATGCGATGTGACATTGTCCTGAATTATGCAAACTCACTTTCAACCATTTCAAGATAGCCGAAGCGCCCAAGTAAATATCCCCTTTGTCGGCGCTAAACCAAATTCTCCACACGTCAGAATAGTGGCTTTTCCAAGGACCAATCGCAAATCTAAAAGGGTTCAAGTATTTTTCTAGTTCCATATGCTCGTTCCAATTAGAAAAATTCGATGCAGAGTAATACTATTCGACTAAATATTACGATATTTGTTCAAAAAAACCACCGCTTTTTTACTGCTCTGCCAGCACATCTTTCAATATTTCCACAAGCTCCGCTTCATCCATGCTATACTGATGATCCTGATTAAGTTGAATGGCTTCACGCAGCAATTGCCTGACCGGGCTTTGTGCTGCACGGGCGCTGCTGACCACCAAATATCTGGCCTTTGGGTTTTCATCGCTTAAGGATGCTTCGATGGCTTTTACCACCTCCATCGGGTCGCCGGACTGAGAAAGTGTCTGATCAGCCCAGCTCAGGGTTCCTTCAATTTCCTGCCTGTAGGCCGAATTTTCAAACGTTTCGCCTTGTGCGTTTAACCGTTCTAACATTGCCTGCCCGATATTGGTGCTGTGTGGTCCAGGCTCCACCAGGCTAACGCTGACATCAAATTTCCTCATCTCCGCTGCCAGCGTATCGCTATAGGCTTCTAGCCCATGTTTGGAAATGGAATATGCCCCCCATGCTGTACTTGTCGATATACCGGATACGGAACTTATATTGGTAATCCGGCCTTTCGACTCAATAATCATCGGTGCAAAGGCTTTGGTTATGCGGTACGGGCCATAAAGATTAATGTCAAGCTGACGATCAAACTCTGCTTCCGGCATTTCTGTCATCGCGCCAATCACCACAACACCAGCGTTGTTCACCACCCCATAAAGGCCGCGCCCTTCCTCTTCGACAAGGCGGACGGCGGCGGCGATTTGATCAGGCTTGGTGACATCAAGAATCAACGCCTTCACATTCGGATTATCCGCCCAGATTTCCGCCTCCTCATCATTTAGCACGCCGGCATAGATAAAATATCCTTTGGCCGTAAGATACTCTGTGGATAACCGGCCAAACCCGGAACTTGTCCCCGTAATCAGGATCGATTTTTGATCCGCCTCGATGCCTTGCTGCGCGTATGCGAAAGAGAATAAAGGTATCGAAGCAGCAATTAAGAGCAACAACCAAAATTTTTTAAACATATCCATATTGTTCCTTTCCGATTTGCCACTTACAGAAATGTGCAGCTATTCAGATTTAATAAGCTCACGAATTTCAACCGCGCCGCCTGCTTCAAGAACGGGGTTTCCATCAAGAAGCAATTTAGCCTCTTCAATATTTGCGGCTCTCACGCGAATAAAACCGTCTAAATAATCGCTGATTGCTGGCATCTGTCCGTCTTTGCGCACGCAAACACCACCGCCTATAGCACTACCACCAAGAAAGCAGCCAGAGGCATTTAACTTGTCGAAGTATGCCTCCCATGCCTCATCGGAGGATTGAGCAGTTGTGTCATTACGCATAAGGAAAATAAAGTCCGGCAATTTAGTCTTTCATAGTTTTTATTTGTAAAGAAACCGAAGCGCTCTCACCCGTTCAAAGGATCACCTAACACCCACTGCTTTTGCACCGGGTCTTCTGGGATCGGCATAGCCATAAAACATGCCATCTTTAATCATGACACTCTGCATACTGCCCATTGCAGCGCTGTTTTCATTAAAGTTGATGTTATGCCCCTTTTGCCGCAGAAGCCGGACCGTGTCGGGGCTGATACCGCTTTCAAGCATCAGGCGATCCGGGAACCATTGATGATGAATTCTGGGCGCGACAGTGGCATCCCCGATATTCATTCCGTATTCCAAAACATTAAGTACCGTTTGCATGTTTGCACTGATAATTCTTGATCCGCCGGGTGTTCCCGTCATCAAAAATGCTTCACCATCCTTGGAGACAAGAACCGGTGACATTGAACTGACCGGACGGCGCAGCGGGCTTATCATGTTATTTTCACTGCCAAGCAAGCCAAAGGCATCAGGAATATCAGGGCGCAACGTAAAATTGCCCATATTATTATTCATTAATATGCCGGTACCTTCGATCACCACACCGGAGCCAAAAGAAAACATTAGAGTATAAGTGTTTCCAACCATATTTCCTTCGTTATCAACCACCGAATAATGGGTGGTTTCATCGCTTTCATAAATGGCGAGGTTCCCGGGCGCGATTTTTTCCGAGGGTGTAGCCCTGTCCATGGATATTTTAGCCGCAAGTGCTTTCGCATAATCCTTACTCACCATAGTTTCGGTCGGTACCGATACAAAATCAGGATCACCAAGATATTTACTGCGATCCGCGTATGCGAGCTTCATGGCTTCCGTGGTGACATGGATGGCATCGGCGCTTCCCGGGCCCATTTCTTTTAGCGGAAAGTTTTCAAGTATATTCAGCATTTGAATGACATGTGTGCCGCCAGAGCTTGGCGCTGGAATGGCCGCTATATCAAAACCTCGAAAGGTACCGCGAACGGGTTCCCGCTCTATCACTTTATAATTTTCCAGATCCTCCATGGTAATCAGGCCATTATGGGCTTCCATATCGGCGACAATTTTTTCGGCAACGCTGCCGCTATAAAACGCTTCCACGCCATGCTCAGCTATTTCTGACAGCGTCCAGGCGAGGTCCGGTTGTTTGAAAAGCTCACCTACTTCATAATTGGATCCATCCGGTTTATAAAATTTACGAAGCGCTGCCGGGTTATTCTTAAGCCGGTCACTGCGCGCGAGATCGGCCGCCAGATCGTAAGTCACAATGATCCCATCACGGGCAAGGCGTATGGCTGGCTCCAGTACTTCTGCAAGGGTCATGGTGCCGTATTTTTCAACGATATGCGCAAGCCCAGCGACTGAGCCGGGCACCGCTGAAGACTTATGAGAAAAACGGTAAGAAGGATCCATCGCCGCCACGTTACCGTCTTCATCAAAAAACATATCTTTATGAGAAGCCGCGGGCGCGGTTTCACGAAAATCAATGGCAATGGTTTTGTTTTCCTTGGCCACATGCACCAGCATAAAACCGCCACCACCAACATTACCGGCCCGCGGCAACGTAACTGCCAGCGCGAAACCAAGAGCCGCACCGGCATCAATGGCATTTCCGCCTTTTTCCATAATTTCCGCCGTAATTTCACTGGAAAGCGCGTTGTGACTTGCAACCATTCCGTTTCGGCCAATGACCGGATGATTGATCTCGCTATATTCAAAGATTGGTTCGGCGGTTGTTTCCTGCGCAACCACGGAATAAACATTGCCAAAAACAAATATCAATGTGACGAGTAAAATATTGAACTTCTTGAGCATAGGCGCCCTCTCCCGGTTTTTGTCAGATAATATTTTGTGGGAGTGTATCAAATGGTCATGACAGGGTCAAAATTGAGATATACTAAATAGGCGCCTTCGATGGAAAGTGCTCAATTTTGTTATCACTCAAGGCGTTTTATTCAGGAAAAGCGCCCTGCATCAGTTTGCCTTCCATCACAACCGCCGTGGGCTTTGTAGCAGAAATTTCTTCAGGCACCACTTCAAACAGATTCTGATCAAGCACAACGAAATCCGCCATTTTGCCGACTTCAATTGAGCCAACCTGGTCTTCAAGCCGCAACTGGTAAGCCCCGTTCTGAGTATATCCTTGCACCAGTTGTTCACGGCTTAGTCTTTCACTGATCGGCGATCTGATGCCATCATTTTCGGTTTCCCACCACTCTTTTGGGTTTTGGCGCGTATGACCGATCTGCATCCCCATATAAGGACTTAGGTAAGTCGGGAGCATTGCACCGCCCCACCATTCATCGCTAGAAAAGCTTACTCTGGCACCGGTATCAAACACTGACTTTGCGGAATACATTCTTGAATAGCGTTCTTCTCCGAGCAACTCTTCAACCACGTCATTGGGAACCGCCCCGAACCACCATGGAGTAAAATTCGCAACGATGCCCAGTTCCTGAATACGCGGCATATCTGATGGGTCGATAACTGCCAAATGGGCCATAGTAACCCTTGGATAAAAGTCTTCACCAACAATATGCTGTGCATCTTCGACGCCATCAAGCACGGTTCTGACCGCCAGCCCACCGATTGCATGCACAAGTAAGTCCAACTTTTCCTCGTGTAAATCCAGAAGCAGATTGCGAAGTTCTTCAGGAGACATCATTGTAGCACCCGTTGTACCACCAGTACCGAAATAGGGTTCAATGTATGCTGCCGACTGGTTTGCGCTTATACCGTCCATGAAGAGTTTAACCGAGTTAAACTGTAGAAGTTCACCACCATACTCCTGGCGGTAGCGTTTGACTTCGGAAATGGCTGCGTCTGCCCTTTCCGGGGTAAATATTTGATAAGTGCCGAAATATCTAACCGGCAGTTTTCCTTCTTTTTCAAGCTGGGATACGACGCTATACGCAAGATCGCCGTACCCCTTATTGCCAGCATCAAAAATTGATGTATGGCCATGCCGGCTTAAGACCTGAAGAGTTTCGGCGACGCTTTCTTTATGGCGCTGAATATGCGCTTCATCGGTGAGCGCAAATGTATTCGCGAAGTGCTGCACACCCGCCCCCTCTTTTACCCATCCCGTGGGTTCGCCATCTTCATTTCTGGCATAAGCAGCAACACCGGGTTTGGGGTCCGGGGTGTGTTTATCGACGCCAAGTTCTTCCAGTGCTCTCGAATTTAGCCAGAAATCATGTGCCGTCGCGCTTTCAAACCATACCAAACGATCCGGTAAAATGGCGTCCAACACTTCTTTTTGCGGCCCCTGATCACCTTCGACAAACATTTCTGTTGGCCAACAGCATACCCGCAACCAGTCCTTTTCCGGATGCGCATCGGCATAGGCCTTGACTGAGGCTAAAAGTTCAGCCGGAGTTTCACCTTCAACTTCGCCAAAGTCTTCAACATTGCCTTAGCCTGGATGGGCATGACCGTCGACCATGCCAGGGATCATAAGTTGCCCTTGAAAATCAATAGAAGTTTCACTTTGATAATCGTTTATCCCAACGGCATCGCCAACATAAATAAACTTACCGTTTTTAACCGCAAGAGCCTCTGCCCATGGCTGCTCAATATTAGAAGTGAAAATCCTCGCATTCTGGATGATAATATCTGCATTTTGTTTATTTTCGCTGTCTGTACTTTGCCCGCAAGAAGTCGCAATTGTTAGGAGAAGTACTGCAATGTAAAATTTACAGCTGAAGGTCATTTTCATAGTAAACATTGCCTCATAAATGGGATTTGATTTTCTTTGTGATCACAAAATTATATTTATGATCAGTCACGATGTCAATTTTCAGCAAATACTTGCACTGCAGATATAACCTTATTAGTGTATTTGTGATCACTATTAGGGAGGCGCATGTAATGAATTCAAAAGACCGTTTGTTAGGAATGGACCGGCCCATTGACCGGCGCGATTTTCTGAATGGAACCAGCGTCGCTATTGGGGCATCACTACTCGCTGCTTGCGCTGGAAAAACGCCTGTCATGCCAGAAATGACGACTGCCCCTGCCCCTTACCCACCAGCCAGAACTGGTATGCGCGGCTCTCACCCTGGCTCCTTTGAAGGTGCGCATGCCGCCGTAGAAGGCGAGAATTGGCGAGCAACAAACACCGGTGAAGAATACGACCTGATCATTGTTGGCGCTGGCATCAGCGGTCTAAGTGCCGCACATATATACCTGCGTGATGTGGACGCAAATGCGCGTATCTTGATATTGGATAATCATGATGACTTCGGCGGACATGCCAAGCGAAACGAGTTTAAGGTAGATGGCAAAAAACTGATTGCATACGGCGGAACAATGTATGTCACCGCTCCACATACTTACCCTGAAGTTTCGAAACAGGTCATTCGTGAGCTTGGAATTGATCAATTCAGTGATCGCGATTATCGCGATAACAGTGCATTTTCAACACCCCCTCGCCAAAGCGCTACGTTCTTTGATAAGGAAACATTTGGTAAGGACCATTTGGCGATTGGCGACCTTACTTCAGACGAAGTTTTAGCTGACCTTCCGCTTTCTGAGAAAGGAAAAGAAGATCTTAAGCGCCTAATTGAAGATGAGACAAACTATTTAGCAGATATGACGCCGCAAGAGCGCCGAGAAATTATTTATAGCATCAGTTGGGGCGATTACTTAAAAACATATGCTGGCGTCGGTGAAGAAGTTATGGCCTATTTCCAGTCAAGACCAGAAGGTGTATGGGCTATCGGTGCCGACGCGCTACCCGCCTGGTTAGCTTATGACGAAGGGTACCCCGGTTTTGCAGAAATGGATTTGGGTTTTGAAGAAGAGGAACCAGAAGTGGAAGAAGGATCAGGAGGCGGCCAAGGTGGCAGCAGCGGATTTAGGTTCCCGGATGGTAACGCGACTGTGGCAAGATTGCTGGTACGTAGACTCATACCGGGGTCAGCAAACGGAACAACAATGCAAGACATTGTCCCCGCTGCGCTCGATTACGGAACACTGGATAGAAGCAATAATCAGACGCGAATTCGTCTAAGCAGTATCGTCATTTCAATGGGCCACATAAACGGCAATAACTCGCGCAATGTCGAAGTCACTTATTTAAATAATGGTTCGGCTAAAACAGTCACAGGTAAACGGGTAATTTGGGCTGGATATCACGCACTTCTGCCTTATATATGTTCGGACATACCAGAATCCCAGATTGAGGCGCTATCAAACTCTGTCCGTGCACCGCTGGTTTATACCAACGTTGCGATCAGAAACTCACGGAGCTTCGCGAACCTTGGCATCAGGCGAGTGAGGTGCCCGGGTAGTTTCTTTAACGGAATCGGGCCAACACACAACATCAGTATTGGTGGATATGAATTTGCCAAGACACCAGATGACCCTGTCGTACTCTTTATGACACATATTCCTCTCGCTGCTGGTCTACCTGCGCCAGAACAATTTAGAATGGGACGATATAAACTTTTAGAGACACCGTTCGAAACGTTTGAGCGCAACATCCGCGATCAACTTGGTCGCGTTCTCGGGCCAGGCGGCTTTGATCCAGCACATGATATAGCAGGCATAACAGTAAACCGCTGGCCGCATGGCTACGCCTATTCCATTGATCCAGAAAGCAACGATGTTGCTTACTATCCCGATGATTACTGGCCGCACGAACGTAAACCATGGGTGGAAGCCCGCGCGCGCGTTGGCAATATTGCCATTGCGGGTACCGATGCCGCCTCAAACGCAATGACAGAGTCCGCGATTGAGGAAGCCCATCGAGCAGTGCATAGTTTTTAACATTAAAGAAAGCATATAAGAACTTATTTATAAACGATTTTCAAAAGATGAATAGCATCGTTGACGACCTCAATACTTTCACCACCGAGCGATAGATATGTTAGTTTTGGGATGAGGCACATGTTCACGCAGTTCTCATAGGCATGACCATAGCTGCAATACCCTGCAATCTCACATTCTTGGTTGAATTTTTTAACAGCTTCGTCGACATTACCGTCCCGAAGCTGCGAAAATACCTGACCGCCTACCGGCTTCTTTCGCATTTATAATGACCCCAATTCCCGCTACTCCAAACGGGAGGACAGCCTTATAGCACAGATTTCCACTACTGTCACGAGATTAAATATAAGGTTATTCAACCTTATATAATAAAATTCTAATATTGTAATTTCTTAAAATGTTCTGCAAATGACCCGTGCAACAGTGATATCACCCCTAAGCGCATCACCCACCCGAGAAAATCCGACAGGTGTAAGTGCACTTTCATCGAGATCATATTCATCACCCGGCTGCAATGAGACGCCAGTCCGATCGAGAAGGTCGGTAATATTTTGCGGCAAAGATGAAAATGACCGGCCACGGCGTACGGATCCCGCTACATGAATACCGACAACATCACCATTTTTGTTGAGGATCGGACCACCGCTTATCCCACCCAGACTTTCATCAGAATCAGGAATACGTGTTTTTTCCGCCCAAACATGTACGGTTTCTTTGTAATTACGATGACCAACGGTTTTCATTGTTTTGCGTCCAATTAGTCGAGAATATACCGATCCAGGCTCTCCGCGTGGATAGCCAAAATGAAATCCTTCCTGGTTATATTCGGGCGTTGCATATTCCACATCGAGCGCTTCATATCCACCATCTGTCTGTAGCAGAGACACATCGGCGCGACTGTGAGGAGAAAGCCCAGTAACTTGCAAAGGACTTCTAAAAGGCCTAAGCAGGGTAAGCGTATCACACTGATCCGTCACATGACGCGCGGTTATCCAAAGCCCCCTTTCATCAATCGAAAAAGCCGTACCCGTATATTGGGATCCCGGTCGTTTATCATCGTCCTCAATAACAACCACATCATCATCATTCCGACCAGGGCCAACAGGACCAGTGCCCTCAGGCGCATCAGGAGCTGGGCGACGTCTGTTTTGTGGAGGCCTCACCGGATTGATCGGCGAAGCATCTGTAGGCGGTTCGGCCGAAACGCCAGATGGTTGCTCAACATCCTTGGACATTTCCCCAAGGAAAACCACAACAAACAAAATTAGAAATGATATGAACCCCGAACCCTTCATGATACCTCAGTCGAACCTATATCCACCGGGAAAATGTTGCATCATCGCGCCGTAAGATGGCCTCGCCTTCATTTGATTATACCAACGGGTGATATTTGCATAGTCGCCAATGCTGAAGGTGGTATATTCACTGCACATCATCATCGCGAAGGCAACGCAATCACCAACACTGATCTCATCACCGCACAAAAACTCATTTTCAGCAAGTAGTCCCTCCAGATAAGGAAGCTGTTCAGCAAGAAAGCCAGCGGCCTCCTCTATCGCCTTGGGGTCTGGATCGACACCGCGGAAAACCTTTTTTACGATTTCCTGAAAGAAATAAACCGTAATCCAGCGCCCCACATGATAGCCGATAAAATCAACCATCTGATCAATTTGTGCCGCTTTTAGTGGGGCATCTGAATAAAGCTTTTTACCGGATATATTTGCAATATAACGACACATATTATTGCTTTCGAAAATTGGATTTCCGTTATGCTCCATCGCTGGAATTTTCCCCAGTGGGTGGATCTTCATATAATCCGGCTGCTTGTGATCGCCTTTGGTAAAATCCAATTCCACATATTCATAGTCCACACCGCATTCCTCGGCGGTGAGCACCGCTTTCACTGCATTAAATGTTTTTGCTCCATAAATTTTTAGCATTACATCACCTTAAATATTGTCAGAAATTGCTGCGGCATTCAGTAGCGCAATGGAAACTTTACCGGCGAACAGAATGATCGCAGCACCAATTTCGTCTCGCTGAATACGTCCTTTAAGATCATCAATCACAAGATTGGCAAAATAGAAAGCCAAAAGTTGAATGATCAGGATCACCCACCCCCAAATGAAAATATCCCAGAGACTTACACTGCCTTCAAGGCAGGCCGCAAGTGGTATACCAAGGCCAAGTATTGCCGCCGCAAGCGAAATACTTGCAGCAATATTTCCTTCGCGCACAAGCTCCAGCTCGCGGTAAGGTGTAATTTTTTCATAGATATATACCCCTGCCCCCAACATGATGAGTGCGAGGCCAAAATGTGAAATAAAATAAGGAAATCCGCTTATCAGCGTATCAATCACAAGTTCCATAATAGCTCCCGTACAATTTTGAAAATTATCTTAACAACTTATCATTTGTGCGCAAGCATAAATGCCCGCTTGATCGCCCCGGGGGCGCATGCTAGGGTCGGTGATCACAAATAGGAAGTCTATGGGTAATAAGGGAAAATTCTCAGAACGCACCGCGATGGCAATCGTTATTGCCAATATGATTGGGACAGGTATTTTTACCTCTCTCGGCTTTCAACTTGCGGACATTACATCGGGCTTTGTTATTATGTCTCTTTGGGTTCTTGGCGGCATAATGGCGCTCTGCGGAGCTCTTTGCTATGCAGAACTTGGATCACGCTTACCGCGTTCTGGCGGTGAGTATAATTTTCTTTCCGAAATTTATCATCCAGGGGCCGGATTTGTCTCCGGCTGGATTTCAGCGACAGTTGGTTTTGCCGCACCAACGGCCCTCGCCGCCATGACGTTCGGAACTTACCTTAGTTCTGTTTTTCCGTCCTTAAACCCATTATGGCTTGCGACAGTTTTGATTGTTTCAATGACCGCTGTGCACTCAACTACTCACAAGAATAGCGGCGGACTACAGGATTTTTTCACCACAGGTAAAATTCTACTTATTCTCATTTTTTCGATCGCTGCACTGATTGCCGCACCTGAGCTACAAGACGTTTCTTATATGCCGAAGGCGTCTGATGTATCGCTGTTTACGGGCGGCGCCTTTGCAGTCTCCTTGATTTACGTGGGTTATGCTTATACGGGCTGGAACGCCGCCACCTACCTTACTGGTGAGCTTGAAGATGCACAAAAATCACTACCCCGCGTGCTGATGGTGGGAACAGCAGCTGTTATGGTGTGCTATTTGCTGCTCAATTATGTATTTCTCGCAACCGCTCCAATGAATGCCATGGCCGGTGAGCTGGAAATCGGCTATATATCCGCCCAATATGCCTTTGGCGACATTGGTGGTACCATCATGGGGCTTTCATTATCACTTCTCCTTATCTCAACCGTTAGCGCCATGCTGGTGGCGGCGCCCCGTGTTCTCCAAATGCTGGGTGAAGATTATTCGCTGGTCGCGAAACTGGGTAAAGTAAACAGCCATGGCATACCAGCTCTGGCCATTTGGTTACAGGCGGCGATGGCGCTTGGCTTTCTCTGGACGGCAACATTTGAGAGCATTTTGCTCTTTTCAGGAGCAACCATGGCAATAAACTCACTATTTGTGATTATTGGCGTGTTTATCTTGAGAAAAAGAATGGGTGGTGAAGATGGTGGTTTTAAAATTCCGCTTTATCCGCTGCCACCGATAATTTTTATTGCGATCACAGTAGTAACACTGATTTATCTTACCATTCAGAATACCGAGGAAATTGCCTTCTCTGCGGCGATCATTTCGTCCGGCCTCGTACTTTACGCCGTGGCACAAAAATATTCAAAGGACTAGAACACCTAATTCCCACGGTTCACAACATACAAAACACCACCAAGAACGGCCCAGGCAACAAGCAGCATCCATTCATAAGGCCAGATCAGCGAAGCAGGACTCCAGGGTAAATAAACAGCAATCAGTAAAAGCGAAAGCACTATCGCCGAATATCCGATAATTTTTCCATAGCGAACCTTGAAAGGACGTTCCATCTCCGGTTCATTGCGCCGCAAAGCCACAAAACTGATAGCTACAAACAAAAAAGCAATCACAACAGTGAAACTTGCTGTATTAATGATCCAGACAAGAACCGTCCGCCCCCAAAAGGGGGCGATCATACAAATGGCACTGACAAAAATGATCGCCATATATGGAGTACGGTATTTTGGATGAAGTCTGGCAAAAACCGCAGGCAGTTGGCCACTTTTTGCCAAGGCGTAAAGCAGCCTGGTGCCACCAACGAGAAAAGCATTCCAGCTTGTCAGGATCCCGGCAATACCGCCCAGAACCAACAATTGCCCTGCCAGCTTGGATCCCCACAGCACTGTTGCTGCATCACCGGATGCAATCGCACTTGTCGCCAGATCCGCCGACGGCATAGACATTGACACACCAAGAATGATAAGCACATACCATAGAACACCAAGCCCAACCGAGAAAAAGAGCAACTTTCCAATTTGCTGAAATGGAAGATCGATTTCATCGGCAGACTGGGCAATCACGTCAAATCCGAATGTAAGGCCCGGCACCATGATAAGCACCCCCAATATGCCCGTTGCCGGGGATAGTATCCATGGCTGGGAATTGTCAATGCTACCAAAACTGAAAGCGCCCAATATGAGCATTAATCCTACGAATATGAGCATTCCCACAGCGAGTGTTTGGAAAATCGCCGCTGTCTTGATCCCGCGATAATTCACCAGCCCAATCAAAGCTGTTCCTATAACACCGATGGCGACAAATCCCATATCGACATCTGACCCAAGAAATTGCCACAGTGTTCCAATACGGATTTCTGGTAATAAAAATTCCACGGCTGTAGGTAGCGCAACCGCTTCAAAAGAGCATATTCCTACATATGAAAAAAGTAATGCCCAGCTACATACAAAAGACCAACTTTTACCAAGCGCACGACCAGTATAAACATGTTCCCCACCAACATTTGGCATGGCGGACGCGAGTTCGGCATATGTCAAGCTGATCAGCGCAATGACAGCGCCACCAATGATAAACGCGATCGTCGCGCCAAGTGATCCGGCCATCGTAATCCATGTACCGGATAGAAGCACCCAACCCCAGCCAACGATCGCACCAAAGGCCAGGGCAAGCACATCCAGGCGCCCGAGAATTCTTATAAAGCTCTGCTTATTTTCTGTTTCAGTACTCAATGACTAAACTCCCCTTCTCACAAAGGGTAGTCACTGGTCATTCTGATGTCCACA
>JANQJN010000085.1 GCA_028281625.1 Emcibacteraceae bacterium
CCCAACATATGATGGTTTTGATCCAACCGTCGAGGGTGGATTTGATGGCCATATTTCTGGCGATTTAATCGAAGTAACAGTTGAGAATGGCGTTTGCAAACCTGTGCTCGAAGCCGATGGTTCCCCGGTCATTTACAAACATGAAGATGTGCCGGACTACTACGAACAGGTTGGTCACAATACAAATTTTGATATCCATCCTGAAGAAATTATCGCTGACAATTTCGCGTTTTTGATGATGGATACGGACGATTTGCCAGATTCGGATATCCCCGAAGAAATTGAAGAGTGGTTAGACGTCGACATTCACTAACAAAGCAGCGCCCAAAGGATTAAATTTTGCCCAGCTTGGAGCAACATAAAGAAAACCTGAACGGCCCTTTGTTTATGTTGATCAGTTGCGTTCTTTTTTCTGTAATGGGTGGACTAATCCGGTATCTGTCGCTCACAGACTTTCATCCGTTTATGACCGCTTTTGTAAGAACAGTACTTGCTATTATCTTCTTAATACCAACCTTCCATAAAGTTGGTATAGGCGGACTTAAGACTTCGCGGATGGGATTACATTTGTTTCGAGGACTTGTCTCCGCCATCGCAGTGGTGGCTAGCTTTTATGCCGTAACAGTCATACCGCTTGCCACATCCGTATCCTATAGCTTTGCCGCACCCGTTATTGCTACGGTTCTGGCGACCATATTTTTAAAAGAAAAAATCAGACTTCCCCGGATATCCGCCGTCATTATTGGTTTTATAGGTGTCTTGGTACTTCTTCGACCAGGCATGGAACCTTTATCCACCGGCGTAATTGCTGCACTAATTTCCGCCCTTAGTGTGGCTTTCGCAATTGTATGCATAAGAGCGCTGAGCCAGACAGATAAACCAAACGTTGTTGCGGTTTACTCACTAATTATCACTTTGCCAATTTCTTTTGTGTTTGCGCTTTTCGAATGGACCTGGCCAAATGGAGAGCAGTGGTTGGTGCTTATTTGTATTGGCGTATGTGCGGCCTGTGCACAATATTCAATTTCAAAAGCATTTAGTTATTCTGAAACCACAGCAATCATGCCGATAGATTTTACACGACTTCTATTTTCTGCCTGTATAGGCTATTTCTTTTATGATGAAAAACTCGACTTTTACACGATTTTGGGAGCCACGCTTATCCTTGGGAGCGCCGTATATGCAGCTCATCGTGAATCTCTGCGAAAGAAAGAAACTAGGTAAATGAGCATCCCTGCTACTTCCACATTAAGCGTAGCTAAGGGAATATTATTTATGGTCGCCTTTTGCATAATCGTGACCACCAGCGCCATCCTAATTAAAAAATTGGGACAAAGTCTGAATAGCTTTGAAGTGGTTATGATCCGCTGCGCTTTTACAGTTTTAATTACACTGGTCTTTAACTTCCATTTAGGCAAAATTTTATTTCAAACGACGAAACCAAAAATGATGACGATCCGCTCAGTGCTCACGTGCCTTGTGGTAGTCAGCAACTTTTATGCAGTATCACGCCTTCCGCTGGTGGAAGTAACGTCACTTCAGTTTTCAAAGCCGCTTTTTCTGATCATCCTGGCGGCAATATTCCTTGGTGAAAAAATCCGTTTTCTTAGAACAGGTGCCACCATAGTGGGTTTTATTGGTATTCTGATCATTCTTCACCCATGGGACAATACGAATTCAGGTGGGCTAGAATTGGCACACCTCGCTGTCCTCACCGCCGCCTTTTCAATGGCGGTGCTGGCGATCTTTTCCAAAATTCTAACCAAGGACCATAATCCAACTACGCTGGTTCTATATGCAAATATCGGCACAGTACTCATCTGTGCACCGCCGGCTGCTTATTTCTGGATTACGCCAACATTTGATCAGCTCCTGCTCATAGCAGGGCTTGGTATCACAACATTTTGCGCTCAATACTCGATGATAAGTGCTTATAAACATGCGGATGTTACGTTGGTCACACCCTTTGAATATTTGAGAATTGTGTTTGCTGCAATCGCCGGTTTTTTTATCTTCTCGGAAATCCCGGATATCTGGACGATTTCCGGTGGATCACTTATCTGCGCCTCAACAATGTTTATCGCCTATCGCGAGGCCTACAAAAACAAGAAAAAAAGTGCGACAAATCTGAATTAGCTGTTGCGTAAATTTGCGAATTATTCTTAAATAATGTTTCACAGTAAAAAAGCGTAAATGGGACTTCTAAAAAATGGTAAAGATCCTTTTTGTATGTTTGGGCAACATATGCAGATCGCCTACCGCCGAGGGTGTTTTTAGGCACTATGCCAACAACGCCGGTATCGAAGACGGTTTTACCAAAAAAATATATATCGATTCAGCTGGTACCGCCGGATACCATCTGGCAGCGCCGCCTGACAAAAGGGCACAACTGACTGCCTTGAAATTCGGCGTCGACATAGGCGAATTGCAAGGCCGGAAGATCGCACTGCAAGATTTTTCCGACTTTGACTATATTCTGGCGATGGATACAGATAACCTAATGATAATGCAGCGAAATTGCCCGCCGGAACATCAGCACAAGCTCCATTTATTCATGTCTTTTGCTGAAAATTGTCCTGGCATTACTGAAGTGCCAGACCCTTACTATGGCGATATTGATGATTTCGACAAAGCCTATGACTTCATTGACCGCGCAGCCCGGGGACTTCTTAGATATATTCAACGGGAATATAATTTATAAAATACTTGAATATTTGGACCACAATACCAATATATGTTATAACTGTGAAAAACAGCTATGTAACCAATTGAAAGGAAACTGATTTATGGTTGATCGCAATCAATATTATTCTTCGGCGCCGACGCGTAGCCAGGCCGAGATTGATGAGGGCTTACGCGCTTATATGCTGACCGTGTACAACTACATGGCATCGGCGCTGGCGCTAACAGGCTTGGCGGCCTACATTACTGCCAATACACCAGCGCTCCTTAATTTGATTTACAGCGTTCAAGGGGGGGTAATTGCACCAACATTGTTGGGATATATCGTAATGTTTTCTCCTTTGGCGTTTGTTCTGGCTTTAAGTTTTGGCATAAACAGAATGCAAGCTTCTACGGCGCAAATGGTGTTCTGGGCATTTGCCGTTGTTATGGGACTGTCTTTATCAAATATTTTGCTGTACTACACAGGTGCAAGTATTGCTAAAACTTTCTTTGTAACTGCCGCTGCCTTTGGCTCATTAAGTCTATTTGGATATACCACTAAGAAAAACCTTAGCGGAATGGGGTCGTTTTTGATCATGGGGCTTTTCGGTCTGATCATTGCCTCCATTGTAAACATATTCCTAAATTCTGGACCGCTTGATTTTGTAATATCAATCGTTGGTGTGTTGATCTTTGCTGGTCTGACAGCCTATGACACGCAACGCATTAAATTGATGTATCTTGAAGGCGAACACTCAGAAACAGCGAGTAAGAAAGCCATTATGGGCGCGCTTAGCCTGTATCTTGACTTCATCAATATGTTCCTGTTCCTGCTTCGCTTTATGGGCAGCAGAGAATAGACACTACAAAAATCAGTTCTTAAAACCCCGTCTGGTCTTCCCGGCGGGGTTTTTTAATACACGGCTCACCATCTTGTTATAAGTTTAACATGCCTTCACTTGATCAATCGTCGCATTGTCGCTAGGGTTATTTATTAACAAAATTAAGGGAGGGTATAAAATGGCAGACAAAACCAGTCTTAAGCCAACCAGAAGACGGTTTATACAAGCGGGCGTGGCAAGCAGTGCTGCGCTACTTTCAAGCACAACCATGGCACAAGAAACAACCTTGATACCGGGACGTGGGCCTGGCCGAAGGGTTATTGATACCGGATATTACGGTGTGCCTTCAGAATTTGCCAAAACCCAAAGAATGAAAGGCAACAGGGGGCCAGGCCTTGTCGGCGGCTCTCTCACCCCTCTTCATGAGCTGGAGGGCATGGTTACACCAGCCGGCCTCCATTTTGAAGTTCACCACAGCGGTGTTCCGGACATTGACCCAGCCGAACATAAGCTCCTTGTACATGGTCTTGTGGATGATGCAAAAATCTTCACCATGGAAGATTTGATGCGCTTTCCAAAGGTTAGCCGCTTCCATTTTCTTGAGTGCGCCGGTAATGGCATGGGCGAGTGGATGTCGCCCCGTGGTCAAACCGCACAGCAAACCCACGGCCTGACCAGTTGCTCACAATGGACCGGGGTTCCCCTTAAAGTCATCCTCAATGAACTTGGTCTTCGCGGTGACGCAAAATGGTTGCTGGCCGAAGGTGACGACGGTGCCCGTATGACACGAAGCATCCCGCTTTGGAAAGCCATGGATGACGCGATCCTTGCCTATAAACAAAATGGTGAATGGCTACGTGCGGAACAAGGCTTCCCGCTTCGTCTTCTGGTGCCAGGCTTTGAAGGCAATATGAATGTGAAATGGCTGCGCCGGCTTGAAGTCGGCGATAAGCCTTGGTGGACCCACCACGAAAACACAGAGTATGCAGACCCAAGGCCAGATGATATGATCCGCGCATTTTCATTTTATATGGAATGTCGATCAGTGATCACGTCGCCATCCGGCGGCATGACACTTGATGGGCCAGGATATTATGAAATCAGCGGTCTGGCGTGGAGCGGCACTGGTACAATTACCAAAGTTGAAGTCTCCACCGATAATGGCGGCAGCTGGCAGGAAGCGCAGCTTGAAGCACCCGTACTACCAAGATGTCACACGCGCTTCAGAATGCCATGGACATGGGACGGCAAAGAAACGATTATTATGTCCCGCTCCACGGATGATACCGGTGCTGTCCAGCCCACTTATGAAGAAATGTATAAAATCCAGGGACCCATTGGCATGATGCATAACACCGCCATCCAAAACTGGAAGATTGCCCAAACCGGGGAGATTACAAATGACCGTTCATAAAACGAAACTCGTAAAATTTGTATCGACCTGCGCACTCGCCGGTCTTCTCATCGGATGTTCTGAGGCAGATACAGGTGCTGAACCAGAAGCAGCCATGGCACAGGAAATGCCAGCCGAAGCCGCTGCACCAGATATGAAATACGGCTTTGGCACCAGTGTCGGTGCAGACATCATCGCCCAATATGATGGTGATATTCATATCGACGGTACCGGTCTTCCATCGGGAAGCGGAAATGTGGCCCTGGGACGCGAGATATATGAAATTCAATGTGCCATCTGTCACGGGGAGAATCTGGAAGGTGTCCGGGAAATGGGCGCGCAAACAATGCATGAAGGCAGACGGGACATTAAAAAACTACCGTACGCAGAATCGCTATTTGATTTCGTCCGTCGTTCCATGCCACTCACAGACCCAGGTACGCTTTCCAATGATGAAACTTATGGACTTGTCGCCTTCCTGCTGGTGGAAACCGGTGTTATGGAAGATCCGGAACTGACTTTGGATGCAGACTCGCTCAAGGCGATCAACATGCCAAACCGAGACAAATTTATCATTGATCCGGCATCCGGCTTTACTGCAGAAGAACTTGAGGGCAAGTAATGGACATTTCCAGACGTAATTTTGTCAGCCTGACCTCAGCGGCGATGGTTGCATCGCCGCTGTTCACTAGTATCCGCGCATCAGCGCAGTCTCCCGAAGACCCGCTGGGAGTAAGGGGCGATTTCCCGCTCCTTGAAAGCACCAATTTCCTGAACACCGCCTATCACGCTGTATCGCCAAACCAGGTGATTGAAGCAGGCGTTCAATTTTATCGTGATCGCGGAAACCCGGCCGACAGTATTGGTCCGTTCCTTGCCGAGGGGCGCGAAGTGCGTGCCAAATTTGCCGATCTCATTGGTGCCGAACAAAGTGAAGTCGGACTTATTTATGCCACAACAGAGGCCGAAAACATCATCGCCAATAATATGGATTTTAAGCCGGGCGACAATGTAGTCACCGATGATCTCCAGTATAATGCATCATTTATCCTCTATGACCATTTTGCGAAAACAAAGGGGATCGAGGTACGGATCGTTGAGAGCGCCGAAGACGGAAGCATTCCGATCGAAAACTTTGAAAAGCTGATTGATGAAAATACAAGGATAGTTTCTGTATCATTTGTTTCTCATGAAAATGGACTTTGCCATGACTTAAGACCAATAGCCGATCTTGCCCATAGCCATGGCGCTTATATTTACGTGGACGGCATTCAGGGTATCGGCATGCTCGAACTAGACGTCAAAGAAGCGGACATCGATTTTATGGGGTGTGGAACCTACAAATGGCTGCTGGGCAGTTATGGTATGGCATTCTTTTATGTGCGTAAGGAACTGCTGGAGCGGATCGAACCGGACCGTCGTGGCATGTTTGCCGTAACTGATATGGAAAAATTCCGCGATTTTGCGTCCTACCCCGATGCAGCAAAGTTTAGCCCTGCGACGCCAGCATTTGGGGCTGTGCATGTGGCAGGAACAGCGCTAGATTATATCAATCAGGTCAGTGTTCCCAATATCGAAGCGCATACCGTTGCGCTTGCTCATCAGATGCGGGCGCAAATTGTAGAGCTTGGATTTAATTGTGACACACCTGAAGGAAACAGGTCTTCGTTCCTGACGTTTTTCCATGGTCAGGATCCCGATAAGGTACGTGAGACATATTCAGGGGAAAATATCAAAGTATCCTATAAGCATGGTGGCACCAAGATACGCGTTGGTGCATCGCTCTTTAACAATCAAAGCGACGTCGATCATTTTAACGCTGTAAGTGCTAAAATCGCGAAACTCTAGGTGAGAAGAGGATCACTCCTCTTCCCCTTTAACATATTTTTGATACCAACCAAGATAGCGTTCAAATCGGTCCCGCTGGAAGCTTGGGAGCCTGATTCCATGATGCTCATTAGGATAGACCACGAGCTGGGTTGGAATGCCCAGTCGACGAAGACCCTGATAGAGCTGTTCCTATTCAAAACTCCGA
>JANQJN010000193.1 GCA_028281625.1 Emcibacteraceae bacterium
ACATTGAAAAATCAGCCCAGCTGGCGCTTGAGCATGGCTATCAAATGGCCATTCAGGGGATCGGTGACCGCGCCACACGGGAACTTTTGGATATCTACGGCCCTATCAAAGAAGCCAATCCGGACGCGGATCTGCGCTGGCGTATTGAGCATCCGCAGGTGATCCACCCGGATGATATCCCGCGTTTTGCCGAGTATGACGTGATTCCGGCGGCGCAAGGCATTTTTGCCTGTTCCGATGGCCCGTGGGTGGAAGACCGCCTCGGCCCGGAGCGCACGGTGGAACGCAGTTACCTCTTCAACACCCTTTATGAAGCCGGCCTGACCCCAACAAATGGTACTGATCCACCCGTCGATGAAATCGACCCGATCGCGAGCTTTAAATGCTCGGTAACACGGGAGCTATCGGACGGCACCATTTTCCAGGGGCAAGAGGTTTATACCCGTGACGTAGCGCTTTATAGCTACACCATGGGCAACGCCATTGCTGCTTTTGAAGAAGACATTAAAGGCTCCATCAAAGTAGGCAAACTGGCCGATATCGCGATCCTAAGCGAAGACCTTCTTACCATCCCTGATGAAAACCTGATGGATACCGAGATCCTGATGACGATACTCGGCGGTAAAGTGGTCTACCGAAAAGCCAACGAACAATAAAAATGAAAGGGCGGGACTTCGGTTCCGCCCCTCACTTTTTTTGGGGAACCTTATTGAACTATTATGACCTGACCCAAAAATTTATTGAAGATTGCAAGACTGTTACCAGTCTACGGCAGCTGGCAGAACTGTTTAATACGCTATCCAAGAAAATCGGTTGTACGCACTTTGTGTGTATGTCCCATGTCAATGCGCTTAATCCACCGGATGACGCCATTGTGCTTTCCAATTATCCCATTGAATGGGCGATGTATCATAGTTCCCAGCATTATCACACCATCGATCCGGTTCTTCACACATGTAAAACGCAACTCACTCCCTTTAAATGGTCCGATGAGCATTGGAGACATTTTCTTAACCCCAAACAGGAATATATTCTGGCAGAAGCCAGTGAATTTGACTTGATCGAAGGTTACACAATACCGATCCATCCCCCATCGGGTTATCCAGCATCACTTTCGGTCGCTTTTGAACCGGGAACCGTTGACCAGGAAGCGCTAAATGCGCTTCATTTGGTTGCGTTTTTCCTTTATGAAACGGCCCTTCGCATGAAAACCACAAAAGTAAGTGTCCATGAGCACAAGGATCTTCTGACGGAACGACAAAGAAGAATACTTGAACTAATTGCTCAGGGTAAAAGCAATTGGGATATCAGTGTTATTTTATCAGTGAGTGAGAATACCGTAAAAGATCATATTTCAAATATTTTCAAAAATCTTAATGTGCGTACGCGGCAGCAAGCCATTGTACGAGGACTATTTTGCGGTGAAATTCGCTATCTCGATCTGGATGTAAGTCCACCAGTAAATAGCAACGAAAAATCCGGGTTGGTTATTTTGAGAGATTAGGTGTGATTTAATTTCAATATTCTAGTTAAAATAGAATGTACCCCCCTAATTAGGGGGTGGCAATGAACACTATATTGGGACACACTTTGAAGTGCTAATTGTATCGTCTTAACGGTATTTAGTTAATCTCCACTTGCTTCCTTTTTTGCCCATTCAGACGCCTTGGGGGATGGGCAAATAAGGTCGCATTTGCCCGTTAATCTGAACTTGATCATCCTCTTTACGCTCCTTAACCTTCTGTTTTCGGCATAACGACGAAGTGTAGAGATTCTATTTGCGCCCTGTTATGGCCTCCGCTATCCTCTTTCTCAACACACAATCATTCAAGGGGATCATCATGAACGCGCTCAAGTCATACATTCTCATCATCACCAGTTTTGCTTTTCTCACCGCCTGCTCAGAGCAACAAGCGCCTGAACCGGAAGCGGAGGAAGTCGCAGAGGTCAGTTATGTTACCTATTCTGCTGAAGATTTTTATAAAACGGTGAGCTTATTTGGCTCCTCTATCAATCATGATGGTACTTCGGTGTTAATGACATCGGATGAGACAGGGATTTATAACGTGTATCGTCAGCCGCTGGATGGTTCGGCGGCAACACAGCTCACGCAAAGTACCCTTGAAAGTACTTATGGGGTCAGCTGGTTCCCGGCTGATGACCGGTTTCTGTTTACCGCTGATCAGGGCGGCAATGAAAATGACCATATTTATGTCCAAGCAGAAGATGGCACCGTCACCGACCTTACCCCCGGGGATGCCGTGAAAGCTGCCTTCATGAGCTGGCATGAGGATGATCAGTCATTCTATGTGATTACCAATGAGCGGGACGCGAGATATTATGATCTCTATCAGTATCAGGTTTCTGATTATTCCCGTGAAATGGTGTTTGAAAATACCGCCGGATATTCACCGCAGGACGTGAGCCCCAATGGGGCTTATCTTGCGCTGCGGCTGGAGCATAACAACACCAACAGTGATGTATTCCTTAGCAATCTAGCGGCAGGCGGGGAACCAGCTTTAGTTACTGCCCACGAAGGCGATGTGGATCACTCAACTTACAGCTTTAGCGCGGACAGTAGCGCTCTCATTTACGCCACCAATGAATATGGTGAGTATAATCAGGCATGGTCTTACGATATCGCCAGTGGTGAGAGAAGCGAATATTTTAAAAATGACAATTGGGACGTAAGCTTCGTTTATTTCTCCGAAGACGGAAAATATCGTGTTACCGGGGTTAATGAGGATGCCTCAACCACCGTCGCGGTCAGCGAAAACGAGGGTGGCGGTGAAATTATGCT
Source organism: Emcibacteraceae bacterium (assembly GCA_028281625.1). GTDB lineage: Bacteria > Pseudomonadota > Alphaproteobacteria > Sphingomonadales > Emcibacteraceae > Pseudemcibacter. The sequence continues at coordinate 2,801 of JANQJN010000193.1, forward strand.
GCCTGATCTGCCCGGTGGTGACCTTCGGGGCGTTAATTTTTCGGATGATGGTAACAAGATGGTCTTTTACATTAATTCGGATACATCGCCATCAAACCTGTATGTCCACGAAATTGGATCAGCAAACGCAACGCGCCTGACCAACAGTGGCAATCCGGACATTGACGAAAGCGAATTGGTGGCCAGTGAAGTGGTGCGCTTTGAAAGCTATGACGGGCTCCAGATCCCGGGACTTCTTTATAAACCAAGGCAGGCCGCGACAGAAAAAGTTCCGGCGATAGTGTATGTCCACGGCGGCCCCGGCGGGCAAAGCCGCAAGGGTTATAATCCCACCGTGCAGCATTTGGTGAACAACGGTTATGCGGTACTTCGTATTAATAACCGTGGCTCCAGCGGGTATGGTAAGACCTTCTATCATATGGATGATAAGAAACACGGTGATGTGGACCTTAAAGATGTGGTCTGGAATAAATATTACTTCCAAAGCCTTGATTGGGTTGATCCGGACAAGATCGGCGTCATGGGCGGCAGTTATGGTGGCTATATGGTGATGGCGGCCATGGCCTTTACCGATGAATTCAAGGTGGGTGTTAATATCTTTGGCGTGACCAACTGGGTCCGGACCTTAAAAAGCATACCGGCTCACTGGGAAGCAACCCGTAAGGGCCTTTATGATGAACTGGGTGACCCGTCCCTGGAAGAAGAACGCCTTCACAGCATTTCCCCGGTCTTCTTTGGACATCAGGTAAAATCACCAGTGCTGGTGGTGCAAGGTGCCAATGATCCCCGGGTTTTACAAATTGAAAGCGATGACATGGTCGCGGCGATCCGTGAGGGCGGGACCTATGTGGATTATCTGATCTTCGATGATGAAGGGCATGGTTTTTCCAAACGCGACAACCGTATCGAGGCGTCCAACAAATATCTTGAATTTCTGGATGACTATCTGAGGTAAGCCCATAAAACTGTAACATAGCGGGTTTACTGTGTTTCTGATATGATAACCACGCAATTGGGGCATTCAAGAAAGCACATCATGACCGCTAGAGACGCAAAAACAATCCTAAAGACCGAACGGCTGACCCTCCGTGAGTTTGTAGCCGAAGACGCGGCTGACATGGAGGCGGTACTTTGTGATCGTGATGTGATGCTTTACAGCATGGGGACCTTAAAGCCATCAGAGGTAAGCATCTGGATTGAGCGGACGATCAAAAGCTACTCCGAAAACACCATAGGCAACTGGGCCATGGTTGAAAATGAAAGCGGCACGGTGATGGGCTACTGCGGGCTAACATATTCAAAAGATTATCCGGAGCATGGTATAGAGCTTAATTACCGGCTGGCAAAACCATGGTGGGGCAAGGGTCTTGCAACAGAAATCGCCACGGCAGTGATCGAC
>JANQJN010000194.1 GCA_028281625.1 Emcibacteraceae bacterium
TCATCGAGGTCTTCGTCCACAAGGAAATGAAATTTGATGATCTTCAAAATGTGATTGTGGAAACCTCAACCATGCTGGGGTCGCTCCTTCCGCTGCTGATGTTTGCGTTATCCATAAACACTTTCCTAGCCTATGAACATGTGCCTCATGCGCTGGTTGAAATCATCCAGGCAAACGTGAGCAGCCAGACATCCTTCCTTTTGCTAACGCTGGTGGGTCTTCTGATTGTAGGTTGTTTTGTGGATATCGGGTCCGCGATTCTCATTCTTGCGCCACTGCTGGCGCCGTTGGCGGTGGCGCAAGGCGTCGATCTTACCCATTTTGGTGTGCTGATGATTGTCAATTTGGAACTTGGGTACCTGACACCCCCGCTGGGGCTTAATCTGATTGTTGCCATGGGGGTCTTCAAGGAAGATTTCTGGGTCATTGCCAAATCGGTGCTGCCGTTTCTGGCGCTCATGTTTATCGGTCTTTTGATTGTGACATTCTGGCCAACCCTATCACTGTTTTTGCTTTAAGGATTAAATGATGTCCAATACACAGGTTCTTTTAAAATCCAAACCGGAAGGAAATCCTTCCACAGATCACTTTGAAGTGATCATGGCGGATATGCCGGTAGCTGGCGAGGGTGAGATACTTTGTAAAACGCTTTATCTGTCGCTTGATCCCTACATGCGTGGACAAATCAGCGGCCGTCACATTTCCGGCTCCATTCATCCAGGTGATTTGATGCGTGGGGAGACGGTCTCCGAGGTGGTGGAAAGCAATTCAGATGAATTTAACCCCGGCGACCTTGTCATGCATCATGGCGGATGGCAGGCTTATTCAGTCTCTAAGCCGGAAGATGTTGAACGGGTCGACGCGCGCCTTGATCCACTTTCGCTGGCACTTGGAATTATGGGAATGCCGGGGCTCACGGCTTATGCTGGTGTTTATTATTTGGCGGAATTAAAATCCACAGACGTGGTGCTTGTCTCTGCCGCCAGTGGCGCGGTGGGGTCCATGGTCGGGCAATATGCGCTCAATATGGGTTGCCGAGTGATAGGCATTGCTGGCAGTGATGATAAATGTAGCTGGCTACGGGATGTGGCTGGATTTCACGGTACTATCAATTACAAATCCGAAGATCTGGCGGCGGCGATTGCGCGAGAATGTCCTGACGGGATAGACTTTTATTTTGATAATGTGGGCGGCGATATGCTGGATACGGCTATGTGGCAGCTTGCGATCGGGGCAAGAGTGGTCCTTTGCGGTCTAATGGCCCAGTATAATACCGACGTGATGCCACCGGGGCCAAATCCTGCCAGTATCATAAAGGCTCGTGCCACTGTCCGCGGCCTTGTGGTCTATGATTTTTTTAATAAGAAACAGGAATTCCTTGATAAAACCATTCCGTTGCTCGCGGATGATAAAATCAAATACCGTGAAGATGTTTCAGAAGGGCTGGAGCAAGCGCCAGAAGCCTTCGCGCGGCTCATGCGAGGTAAGAATTTTGGTAAAACGATTATTAAAGTTTCCTAGGTAAGTGAGCGAATTAGCTAATTATGACTTAAGTCACAGCTTTTTTAGTAAGAAAATGGAATAGTAGTACAAGTTGATTTACAACAATCTACTCATTTTTGGAACTATCATATGGACGATATGGATAACCAAACCACATCAACTGAATCGCAAAAATTACCACTTGCGTCAAAAACTTATTTGGAACCGCATCGTCTAGAGCATTTTTTGGCAGCCTACGAAACGAAGAATTTTCATCGTGCTGCGGCGAAGAATTCGGTGTCTCAGCAAGCTGTTAGTAAGGCAATTGCGAAACTCGAAGAGGTGCTTGAAGTGAAATTGTTTGAGCGTCTTCCCACAGGTGTTAAGCCTACTATTTATGCAGACCATTTGGTCCGACGTGCTAAACTAATATTAGCTGAAAGTCGTAATGCCAGCCTTGAAATTTTAGCACTTCGTGGTTATGGCAAAGGTGAAATCAGAGTAGGCGTAGGACCGAGTTTTACGTCCCGATTGTTTCCACGTGCAGTGAAGGAGTTAAAGCAAAGGACCAGTGACATTGGTGTAAAATCGTTTGTCGGTCTGTCAGGCAAACTTATACCAATGGTCCTTGCTGGTGAAATTGAATTTGCGGTCGTCGCTCCACCATATGGAACTTTTCTGGATCCTGAACTCAAAGTCGAAAAAATATATGAAGAAGTTGATGTGGTTATGGGCCGTGTTAATCATCCTCTACTTGAAAATCATGATAGGACTTTGGGTGATTATGCTAAATTTCCGTGGATTGTTCCCATTGGGTTGTCCAGTATTTGGTCAGGCGTTGTTGACATGTTCGCCTCTGAAGGGGTTGATCCACCTATAGATTTACTTAGGCTGGACGGAATAAGACTTGCAATTGGCCATGTAATTGAGGGTGATGCTCTCAGCCTAATGCCACACGAACTGGTTACACATGAACTCGCTTCGGGGATTGTGCAAGAGATAGATCACCCCAGTTTGCGAGTATCACGTCCAGTATTGATGATTAAACGTAGACACTCTCAATTAACTCCTTCCGCGGCACTAATGTATTCCATCCTAAAAGGTGTACTTCGACAGTACAATAGCCAACACTCCAACATCTAGTGGTTGTCAGCTTCGTAAGCTTTAGTGTTACTCCGATATTAAAAGTCATATTATTATAACATTATAATAATATTGCTTATGAAATAATTAACTGTTTTCGGAGAGAAGAAATGACAGCTAAAGAGATGACAAAAAGAACCTTATGTGCATCAACAGCATTAACGGTTCTGCTATCATTGCAAATTAACACCGCCTTTGCGCAACAGACAGATGAGGAGACTGCATTAGAGAACGGCTATACCGCAGATGTTCTGGTGGTTACTGCACGTAAACGTGAGGAATTATTGCAAGAAACCCCTTTATCAATTACAGCATTTTCTGCGCTTGGTTTAGAGCGAGCCAATATCAAGAACCTGGTTGATATTGCTGACTTTACACCTGGTTTTAGTTTTGCGTCTGCATTTGGTCGTCAGGGTGACCGACCGGTTTTCCGGGGTATGTCTAGTATCCAAGGCGGTGCAAACGCGTCTCTCTTTGTGGATGGAGTATATGTGAGTGGTTCAAGTCAATCCATATTGCTAGATAATTTGGAACGGGTTGAAGTGATTAATGGACCGCAAAGTGCGCTTTATGGACGAGCAACGTTTGGTGGCGCTATTAATTATATTACCAGACGCCCGAGCAATGAGTTTACGGGTAGAATTACAGCCGAATTTGGAGGGCATGATCATACTGAATTCTCTGGATTTGTAAGCGGGCCCATACAGGAAGATAAGATCTTTTTTGACTTAGGTGGGAAGCGCTACGATTTTGGTGGCGATTATGAAAATACCTTTCCGGGCCTCGAAGGTGAAAAAATTGGCGCAGAAAAAACTACTGCAATAAGCGGTTCTTTAATGTTTTATCCAAGCGAAAATTCAGAAATTATAGCCCGGGTCAGCTATTCCGAGGATGATGACGGGGCCTATTCGATTGGTCTACAGGATGCATCATATAATAACTGTTTCCTGGATGTGGCTCGTCAGTATTACTGCGGTGAAATTGCAATTCCTGAAGGCGCGCCTCGCCATGAGACGAACTTTTATGACGAAGGTTCCGGTCTATGGCGCGAAACACTCCGAACTAATCTGACGATGAATTTTGATTTTGATAATGGGGCGACGCTTACGTCGATTTCGGCTTACACCGGTGAAGAAAACCGTGTAATTCAGGACCAGACTTATGCAGGTGAAGATAATCGCGGTTTCTTCCGAATGGGGTTCATCACAGATAATATCACAGAAAAAGATGATTATTCGCAGGAACTTAGACTGACGTCACCAGCGGATCGTGATTTTAGATACATCGTTGGTGGTTATGTTTACAAAGAAAGTACTGACGGTTTGGCGAGAGGGTCCAGCGATGCTCCTGACGCCGAGCATGAGTTTAATGGTAGTAGCAGCGTCACCAACTATGCGGCCTTCGGTCAGGCCGAGGTTGATGTGAATGAAGATTTCACCATCAGTGGTGAAATTCGATACGCCGAAGATAAGCTCGAAGTAGAAACCACAGGCATGGAGACATTTAAAGCTACATACAAATCATGGACACCGCGTTTGACGGCTGATTACCAAGTCAGTGACAACTTTATGGTCTTCGGTGTAATAGCAAAAGGTAACAAACCTGGAGATTTTAATACCAACTCAGCACTTCCTGCGGCCTTACAGCGTGTGGAAGAAGAAAACTTATGGAGCTATGAAATTGGCTTCAAGTCAAACTCTTCAGATGGACGTTTCATGTTTAACATGTCAGCCTATTTCCTCGATTGGACAAATCAGCAACTTACTCAAAACTTTATCCCAGAGGGAGGAGGGTCACCTTTCTCTTACTTGGATAACGTAGGTAAAACAGAAACCTGGGGTGTCGAAGTTGATACACGTGCGCAGCTCACCGAAGATCTGTCTGTAAGTGCGATTTATGCATATACACATCCGGAGATTAAAAACTTTGACTTATCAGCAGATAGCCGTCAGGAGGCATTAAACTTCGGTTTTGCCAATGGTATTGTAAGTGGAACATTTACCCCTCAATCCCCAAAGCATACATTAACACTTACGGGTGAATATCGAACACCTGTTGGAAATGGCGATTACGAATTCTTCGCTCGCGGTGATTTTGTTTATTCTTCAACCAGATATGCGCAGGTTTATAATTTAGCTGGTACCGGAGGAAGAAAAGTTGCAAATTTCCGTGTAGGGCTTGAAAGCGAGCAATATAGTGTCGCATTATGGGCCAAGAATGCGTTTGATGACAAAACGCCAACCTCAATTCTACGCTATGTTGATGTGCCAAGTTTCTTCAGCAGACGAGCATTTGGTGTAAGTTTGCCTCGCAAACAACAATTTGGCATTACGGGTACTGCCAGGTTTTAAGTCTACAGTATAACCCATTGGGAGGGCGCATTTCGCCCTCCCAATTCTTTTAGAAATGAATTTTAGCTTTCAAAATAAGTTATAATATTATATCATTATTATGAATACTGACGCCGTTATCCAAAAAATGGAGAAAATAATGAATGTTTTGCAAAATTTAAAAAGGGCAGCAACGGGGGTGCTACTGGCTACTTGTGCCGTGTCAACAGCTGCTGCTGATCAGATTGACTTGAACACGCCGGAAGGGGTGATTGAAGCAACCCGCAAGGTATACTGTTCGAGCACTGATGAAAAAGAAACCATGTACCGCTTCGAAGGAAGCGCTTTTGCCAGAAAGCGCGGTGAAGCCGATAAACTTCTTTTTAACGTGACGGGCATGAGTGTTCGTAAATGCGTTTCAATCGAAGATGAAAATAAAGGTACAGGATACCGTCTGATCACCCGTGAAATTCTGCTCTATACGGACCCGGTCACCGGAGAGCCACTTGATAAATGGCATAACCCTTACCTTGGTCGTGATGTTGATGTGATGCATGTGTCAAACGATCCGGTAAACCAGCGTCCATCCTTCCCTTATGATGATGAAGGAAACCCGGCTGCGCGCTGGATCGGCAAAACCATTAAGGATGCATGGTTTATCAATATCACTGTTCCGCTGTTCTATCATAACCCGATGCAAGGTGATTATCAGAAATATGTCGGTGGGGCCTATCACGCCACCGAAATGTTTGGATTCTTCGGTAAAACGGATGACCTTCTTGACGGTGAAAAAGATGTCGCAAACGTAGAAGTTTCATGGACACGTATTTCCGACTGGCTTCCGTGGATGGAAATGCAGGGCCGCGAAGGCATCGTATACATCAATGCCATAGGCAAATATCTGGATGGTTTTGATGAACTGCCACAGGTTGTTCAAGACTACATAAACAATGTAGAGCCAAAGTATAAAACGGCACCACCATCCGATGATATGCGTCCGAATGAAACCACATGGACAGTCTTTAAAGATAGAACAGAGCCTGCTCGTCTCCCGTTTGGAGGTCATAACTAGGCCGTTTCATAGTGAAGACCTCATTATTCGATAAGCTCTGGAAACTCCACACCGTCGCCCAATTGGATGACGGTGTGGATTTACTTTATATCGACCGGATTTTCCTTCATGAACGAACAGGAAGCATATCCCTGATCAGTCTGCAGGATGACGGCAGGGAAGTGATGAGCCCTGAGAAGGTGTTCTGCACTATGGATCATATCGTCGATACGTTTCCGGGCCGCACCGATGAAACCACCATGCAGGGAGGCCGCGACTTTATAAAAAAAACCCGTGAAGCGGTGTCTCAGGCTGGCATTGAATTGTTTGATATTGGCGATGATCGGCAGGGTATTGTCCATGTGACGTCACCAGAGCAGGGTATAGTGCTTCCTGGGCTGACACTTGTCTGTCCGGACAGTCATACCTGTACCCAGGGGGCATTTGGTGCTCTCGCCTGGGGGATTGGGTCCACGGAAGCGGAACAAGCCCTTGCGACTAATGTGCTGCGTATGGAAAAGCCCAAATCTATGCGGGTTTTGTTTGAAGGTGAAATCACCCCGGGCGTAACAGCAAAAGATATGATCCTGCACCTTATTTCCAAACATACCGCGTCTGGAGGCGTGGGATACGCAATCGAATTTGGTGGAAGCGCGGTGCATACGCTTTCGATGGAAAGTCGCATGACTCTTTGTAATATGGCGGTAGAGTTCGGTGCTTTTACTGGCATGATTGGGGTGGATCAAAAAACCATCGACTATGTAAAGGACCGCCCCTATACGCCGAAAGGGAAAATGTGGGACCTTGCGATCTCCGATTGGCAGCAACTGGTAAGTGATGATGATGCGATTTTTGATAAAGAAATCATTGTTGATGCATCGGAAATTTCCCCTACCGTTTCTTGGGGCACCAATCCAGGGCAGTCTATCTCTATTGCTGAACAAGTACCGTCGCCCAATGATTTTAATGTTCCCAACGATAAAACAGCGGCTCAAAACGCTCTCGCCTATATGGATATCGAACCGGGAAAGAAGCTTTCCGATCTAAAGATCGATGGGGCCTTCATCGGATCTTGCACCAACAGCCGCTTGCCGGATCTGCGACGAACTGCTGAAATCCTGAAAGGGCGCAAGGTAGCCGCAGGCGTAAAAGCGATCTGTGTACCGGGCTCAACCAGAGTTAAAAAAGCAGCGGAAGAAGAGGGTATCGACCAGATATTCAAGGACGCCGGCTTTGAATGGCGGGAAAGTGGTTGTTCCATGTGTTTCTTTGCGGGCGGTGAAAGTTTCGGCTTTGAAGAACGTGTGATCAGCAGCACCAACCGAAATTTTGAAGGTCGGCAGGGACCCAAAACGCGCACCCATATCGCGAGTCCGGAAACGGTGGCGGCTTCAGCAGTTTTGGGACGGATTGGATCCGCCGCTGAGCTCGCAGGGAGAGACTAATGGAAGGGTTTAAAACACTTACTTCAAATGCAATTCCCTTAAAGCGCATCAATATTGATACAGACGCGATCATTCCGTCGCGGGAAATGAAACGAGTATCCAAACGGGGCCTCAGCGAAGGGCTTTTTGCAGGCTGGCGTTATCTTTCGCCGGATAGCCGCGAACTTAATCCCGATTTTGTGCTCAATAAGCCCAAATATAAGGATGCGAAAATAATCCTTGCCGGCGCTAACTTTGGGTGTGGGTCAAGTCGCGAGCATGCAGTCTGGGCGCTACATGAATATGGAATCCGGGCGATCATTGCACCGTCTTTTGGAGCGATATTTTTTAAGAACTGTATCCGAAATGGTATCCTGCCGATTGAGCTGTCGGAAGATCGGATTGAGCAAATTGATGAGTCGCTCATTGAAATTGATCTTGAACGACAATTGATAAATGGTTGGATGGAATTTTATATCCAGCCATCTGATAAAGACATGCTGCTGCGCGGACTTGACGACATTGCCCTGAACCTTGAACATATCAATGATATAAAAGCATTCGAAAAACAGGATCGGCAAGCGCGGCCCTGGGCGTATCTCTAAAGAATTTTCTTCTTTGCAAGATTAGCAATCGCATCGGCCTGCGCCGACAGGAAGTGGCTGCGGTCGGGTATTTTATGATTACCACTTTCATCAAGGAGTGAGTTGGCTCTTTGGCTGCCTTCCGCGCCGTAAGTTTCCGCAAACATTTCAAAGCGTTGGCGGGCGAGATAATTGCTCATTCCGGGGCGGGCCCGGTACTTACGCTGGGCATTGAGATCAATACAGTCGCTGGCTGTCATGGTTTCGCCCCAACCGGCTTCAGCCATGACCTGCCCTTTGTAATTAATCACTGCCGACCGGCCATCGGTTGAACTCTTGGGGAGTTCATGACCACGGATAGAACCAGAATTGGCAGAAATCACATAAGCCATATTTTCTAGCGCTCGGGCCTTCCTTGCGATTTGTTTCGGGGTTTCGCTTAGATTACCCATTTCACCGGTGGAATGGAGGAACACCTCTGCCCCTCGCATGGCGAGACAGCGTGCGATCTCAGGATAAAGAATTTCCTCTGATGCGATGGCAGCAAGATTGCCAATATCTGTTTTTGCCACGGGAAACACTCCGTCCATACCATAAATATCCAGATATTTGTCCCATACATCATGAGGAGTCGGTGCAAACATGCTATTGAGCCGACGGTAGCGCAAAATCACATTGCCATTTGGTGCAATGATGAAACAGGTCTGGAAATAAAGTCCATTAAAATGATCGTCCAGTTCGTAGGCGTTACCGGCGATATACACATCATTATCTTGAGCAATTTTGCCTAGTGCTTCATATTCCTTGCCATCTTTGTGAATGCATGCCTTTGCCGCCCATCCTTCGATGGTATCCCCCAATGGATAAGCTGTCAGGAAATACTCCGGCAGGACGATCAGCCTAGTATCCGGTCCAATGAACCTTTTGCTGGCAGGAATTTCTGTCGCCAGCCGGTCAATGGTTGCGTCGATTACTTTCTGCGACTCCACCCGGTCGGCGCAGCCATTAATGGCGTCCACTGCAGTTTGCAGCGCCACGGCATAATAACTTGGACCCAGTAATTTTTGATCGTCGGACATATTTTCTAAATCTCAATTAGCTCAATAAGTTCTCCGGCGGAACCGATGCAACACGCGCTTCTGCGCCCACAGTAAGCAGCGCCGTCGAATGTCTGCGGCTCGGTCAACAGAGGTACATTCACTTTATCCAGATCTTCTACCATATAAGTTGTCATGGCAATACCCGGTTCCAGCATTCCGTCTTTTCTTGGCCTGACGATCGTGCCATCTGGATACTGGTCAATTTCATTATTCACCACCCGGTCGTTACAGGACATACACAGGAAATGTTTTGTATCACTTGGAAGTTCAAACGCATTGTTGATAACACTATAAGGAATGTGGAAGGTATTACCCTCCGCCCAGCCAAAAGCATCCACATAAAATTGTACCGCTTTTTTTACATCGGGTGTAGCGAGAATCATAATAAATATATGATCTACAAAGCTTTCCGCCATCGGAAGATCATATGCCGGCAAGTTACTGCGCACTTGATTTAAGTAGAACACTTCTTTAGCCAGGCCAACGGCCTGACAGGGATAAATAGCGTCACTAAAGTCAAAATTCGTGGGTTCACCAATCAGTTCAAATGGACTGTCCTTAAGGTTTTCATAAAGCTGATCGGCGTCTTTTATGGTGATTTCGATGGCGTTCCAGCCATAGCTGCGCAAATATTCGTATTCGGGAACATCATCATTTTCCACAAGACGGATGTAAACTTCTGCGCCGCTTTCGGGTCCGGTAATAATCTGGCGGCGTCCGGTCATTTTGGGTGTGCCCCATGAGGTGGCCTGTGCATCTGATACCATGCCTTCCTCGATGATCTTGTAGCCAAAATGATCCTGATAACTTTTGCAAGTGGCGTCGATATCCGGTGCACTGACGGTCGCTATTTTAATGCGGCCTTCGATATCGCCGTTATTTCTTGTGATGCCCATTTAGGTTCCCTTTTTATAACTTCACTAGCTGACATGATTTAATTCTTTTGCGTTTATATCAATGACAAATATCACCATTTGGCGATAAATCATTGATATAGTATTGTTTGCAAAGCACAATTAACCCATCAGGGAGACAGCATTAAATGAGTGATTTTGAACAGCTTAAAGACACGTTTGTTGCTATTTTAGGTGAAGAAAATCTGCTGACCAGCGTAGAAGATTGTGCTTTTTATTCGCAAGACGTCTTCAGTGTATCCGATATCACCGCCAAAGCTGTTCTGAGGCCGGGCAGTATTGAAGAGTTATCAAAAGTTGTTACCGCCTCAACAGAAGCGGGCTATGCCATATTTCCCCGTGGTGGTGGTATGTCCTACACAGGTGGCTATCTTCCAACGCGCGAAAAATCTGTCATGATCGATATGGAGCGGATGAATAGAATTCTTGTGATAAATCAGGAAGATATGTTCGTTACCGTAGAAGCAGGCTGCACCTGGGCACAGCTTCATGACGCGCTTAAGGATATTGGACTAAGATCGCAATTCTGGGGAACGCTATCCGGACTTAAAGCAACAATTGGTGGTGGTGTCAGCCAAAACAGTCTGTTTTTTGGCAGTGGGCTTTACAACACCACAGCTGAAAGTGTTCTTGGGCTTGAGGTTGTTACAGCCAATGGTGGCGTAATCAGAACGGGCTCCGCGTCTATCAAAGGCGGTACACCGTTCTTTAGAAATTATGGACCTGACCTTACGGGCGTATTCTTGGGCGATACGGGTGCGCTTGGGATCAAGGCGACGGTCACATTAAAGCTTATTAAAAACCCTAAATACCGTGAATTCGGCTCGTTCAGTTTTGATCACTATGAAGATATGATGCCCGCCATGAGCGAAATTTCAAGGCGCGGTCTGGTTAGTGAGTGTTTTGGTTTCGACCCTTACCTGCAAGCCCAGCGCATGAAGCGGGAAAGTATTGCGAAAGATGTAAAAAGCTTCGCTGGTGTTCTTAAAGCCAGCGATGGCATTATGGACGCGGTCAAAAAAGGAACAAAGCTTGCGGTTGCCGGACGCGGTTACATGAAGGATGTGATTTATTCTTTCCATGCCACGTCTGAAAATAAATCAAAAGAGGCCGCGGTCGCCGATATGGCAGAGGTGCGCGAAATCGCGCTCGCCGCTGGCGGCAAGGAAATTGAAAATAGTATTCCCACGCTTGTCAACGCCAATCCTTTTATGCCTTTGAATACTATGATCGGGCCGGCAGGTGAACGTTGGGCGCCGGTTCATGGCATTGCCCCACATTCGAAAATTGTTGAACTTCAAACTGCCGCAATAGAGCTTTTTGATAAGCACAGAGAAAAAATCGACGAGTATAACGTTGGGATCGGGTTTATGTATCTGACCATAGGGAGTAGCGCATCCTTACTTGAGCCGGTGTTTTTCTGGGAAGATGCCCTACATCAGCTTCATAAGGAAAGTGTGGAAAAATCCCATCTTGATAGCCTTAAGGGATTTGAAGAAAATCTGGAAATTCGCACCTTCGTCGCTGGACTTCGCCAAGAACTTATTGGTTTGTTTAAAGATTTCGCTGCTGTGCATCTGCAAATTGGTAAGACTTATCCTTATCGAGACGCCGTCGCGACGCAGAATTTTGCGCTCGTTAAAGCCATCAAAAATCATACTGACCCGGACAATCTGATAAACCCGGGATCTCTGGGCTTGTAGAAGCGCTTTTTTTAGTAATCCCCTCACTTTTCAGTGTTTTAGAGCGCCAATCTTTGCTACAAATTTACTAAGCAAATTTCGTAGGAGAACAGTGTGGCCGAGCAGGAATATTTGGCACAAATGTCAGCAAAAATAGTCCAATCCTTGCAGATGGGACAACCGCAAAACGCGGAAAAAATGTGCCGTACTGTTATGACAGAAGAACCATCAAATCCGCTTTTTAACAGGCTGCTTGCTCATGCGCTGCTTAAGCAGAACAAAATTGTGGAAGCTGAGAAGCATCTGAAGTTTTTTCTAAAGATGCATAACGATTATCCGCAGCATCATGAAGACCTGGGTAGTATTTTGGCGCTTCAAGGTAAGTATGAGGAAGCATTGGAGCATCTCGAAAAATCAGTGCGCCTTGATCCGACAAATGCGGAGGCTCATAAAAAGCTTGGTCAGGTTTTGGCTAACCTTGGACGCGGCGAAGATGCCGATGAGGCGTTCGAACAATTTTTCCAGCGTGATCCCGATAAACAGGCAGTCGCCATTGGTATGGAACATTTGCGTGCCGGGCGTATGGAAGAAGCAGAAGATGCGTTAAAGAAAGCGCTTCGTAAAACACCGGACAGTGTTGATGCACTTCGGATGCTCGCGGTTTGTTATATGCAGCAGGAAAAAAATCGCTCTGACGCAGAAGCGCTTTTAAGACGTGCCGTGGACATCGCGCCGGATTACACCCATGCTTGGATGGCACTGGGCAGCCTGATGCAAAAACAGCTAAAGGGGGAAGAGGCCGTCAAATGTTTCCAGGCGATACTCAGACATGATCCTGACAATGTAGACGCGCTTTCCGGACTTGGGGCGTCTTATGCGCTTGCAAACAATCCTGTCAAAGCGCTGGAAGTTTATGAAAAAGTAATCGAGAAACGCCCGGAAATGGCGGGTCTACAGATGGGGTATGGCCATGTATTAAAGACCACTGGCGATCAAGAAAAAGCGCTGGAAGCATACCGTAAGGCCGTTGAACTTCAACCGGACAATGGTGAAGTTTACTGGTCGATGGCGAACTTGAAAATTTTTAAGTTTGAAGATAGTGAAATCGCAGCCATGGAATATCAAATAAGCAACAATCCTGACCTTTCCAACGTCTCCACGGTGAATATCAGATTTGCTCTTGGTAAAGCTTATGAAGATGTCAGGGACTACGACAAAGCGTGGGAGAATTACGAAGCCGGAAACGAAAAGCAGCGTGAAATGGTTGAGTTTGACCCTGTTCAGATGGAAGCCATGCATGATGCGTTTATCGAAACCTTTGATGAAGAGTTTATTGAGAACCATCAAAATGTGGGTTGCGAAGACGCAGCACCGATTTTTATTGTTGGCCTTCCGCGTTCAGGATCTACATTAATCGAGCAGATCCTGGCCAGCCACAGTCAGGTGGAGGGAACAGCCGAGCTTTCCGATCTTGGCCGTATCGCAAGTTCCATTGGCAAGTTTCGGGTCGACCGGATCCATTATCCACGCGCAGTCCGTGACCTCAGGGATATGGATTTTAAAGCATATGGTGAAGAATATCTAGAAGCAGCGTCCGCTTACCGACTTACGGATAAGCCTTTTTTTACTGACAAGCTTCCCAACAACTTTGCGCATATTGGGTTGATTTCCCTGATTTTACCCAACGCGAAAATTATTGATACACGTCGACACCCGCTGGATAGCTGTCTTGGTGCGTATAAGCAGCTTTTTGCGGCCGGTCAAAATTTTACGTATGACTATTTAGAAATTGCCGAGTATTACCAACAGTATGATCGTCTTATGCAGCATTGGCATAAAGTGCTGCCCGGTAAAGTGTATGTTGCCAATTATGAAGATACCGTGCTTGATCTTGAGACGCAGGTCAGAGGTGTGTTGGATCATTGTGAATTGGACTTTGAAGAAAACTGTATCAATTTCCACGAAACCAAGCGAGCGGTTCAAACCGCGAGTTCCGAGCAGGTGCGCCAACCGATTTATACCGGTGCGCTAGGGAAATGGCGCAAATACGAAGACCACCTCGATGGTTGGAAGGATCAGTTGGAAGATATTCTTGAAAAATTACCTGATCATATTGCAAATGCTGGTAACGCTTAATAAGGCCAAACTTCAAGTCCGTGAATGGCGTTTCGGATATCAAGCGTAAGATTAATACGCGCCAGGGTTTTGTTTTCCTTTAAATCGTAGATGCAGATGGTTGACGGTGATGATCCACCAGCAACAACATGATCGTTTATTACGCATAGCCCGCGTGCGAAACCTTGTCGCGCCAATCTGCTGTCATCAAATTCAGTATGGGTTAGCTGATCCGCCGAGTATTTTGGTACTCTGATGGCCCGGTCTTCGGCGCCGGTGCGGGACGCATAGCGAAGTACATCGGATTCACTATCGTTAAACAGCACACCGTCACGAAATGGCTGCGCATTATGGGTGCCGGAAGGAAGGGTGGCATTTAACTGAATGCGTTTGCCGTTAAAGAGCAACATGCCGCCAGATTTACGGCCGGATATATACATACCCCCGGTCGCGGTGTGGACGTTATTAATGTGAAGCTTGTTTAGCGCAAGTGGGCCTTCCTCATCCATCGGGTCGAACGGCGTTGCCTTATAGCGAAGGCCGTCCAGGTCAACATGCAGCGCCCAGGTGAAGGCTTTCTTGGTTAGGTCAAATCCAAGAATTGCATCATATGCGGTGGAGGTCAGAAAAAGAGTATCTTCATGAACGCTAATTTCATGGCAGTGCTTAAGATAATCATTGCGCCAGGAATCAACCAGTTCGAAATCGGACGTATAAGCAAACAGCTCGTCACTGGCGGCAATGTAAACCAGACCATCATGAAAGGCGATACCGCGTAATCCCCGGTCCCAGCCGCGGCCCTGCCAGTCAATATCCATGGTGTTCCAGTCGATCACTTGTTCATGGCGTTGTTTTTCCAGATCCAGCAGATACACCCCGCCATGGCTTTCTCCTTGGTTGGAACCTCTTACAACTGATGTGGCGATAAGTTTCAAATGGCGCTCCCTAAAAACATCACCTTATAACAACATGATTATATTCAAGTTTTCAATAAAAAAGGGTGTTATCAACTGCTAATCAGAAAATAACACCCTTGATAGTGAATCTGGGCTTTTTATTAAATGCGTTTTCTAAACGTCAGCCACGCCGTTCGCGGTCGGTTCAGATACTGCATATCCCGGTATCGGTTGGTCCCAAAGAAATCAGCTGCATAATTTTCACTTGTACTATATGAACTTATAATCTTCTGGTTCCATACATTGTTAACAGCCAGTGTTGCGTCCCAATTTCCTTCGGCCCACAGACCAATGGTAACGTTACTTTCGTTGTGTTTCGGGATTGTCAAGCCGGTCCACTGATTTTGCAGCTGATCAGATTGACCCCAGAAATCATAACGCATCCAAAGATCCGTACCATCAAATACTTCCGGTATGGTATATTCGATACCGAATGAATATTTGATCTTTGGTGCGAATGTCAGGCGGGTACCCGTCGGAACGCCAATGGTATCATCTTCATTAAGAATCGGATCTGTCAGTTTTGCGTCTGCCGCGAATAGGTTTAGATCCAACTTCAGATTATCAGATGGTCTTGCGCTAAAGTTGGCTTCGATACCTTCTGAAACAGCACCACCACCATTGATGTTACCATTCAGCCACCAGATATCGTCTGAGAAGCGCGTTCGCTGAATATCCTGCCATTCCATTCGGAAAACCGAGATGTTCGCGGTCAGTGCATTATCAAACCAGGTGCTCTTGATACCTGCTTCCCAGTTTTTAAGTGAATCCGGCCCGTAAATTCTTGGCACAAAGCCAACGTTGGCAGCTTTGAAGCTGTTTACGCCACCCAGGCGGAAACCTTCACTATAATTGGCGTAGAACATTCGGTCCTCGTCAAAGTCTATCTGGAAACCAAACTTGCTCACGACATCGCTGTCTTTACCTGATATAATATCAAGTCCGCCAAATCCTTCAAAATCACCACCTGTATATGAGGCTGGTGGAAGACCTGCGGGCCATTGATTGATTTCTGTTCGCTCTCTTGTAAATTCAAACCATCTCATGCCACCGACAAATTTTAGGTAGTCAGTAACCTGTAATGAAACTTCACCGAAAGCAGCAACCTGCGATACTGATCTGTCATATTGTTGGAAGTACCAATAATTGGATGACAGATCCAGTGGACAGGCAAAGGTCGGGTTATAGTAAGCATAATAACAGGAAACATAACTTGCGTAAGCCGCTGCCGGAGTGTTTTCAAGATCAGGCGTATGTACCGCCCAGAACCAATAATCGTTCACTTTTTCATAGAAGCCACCGATCATCCACTGGAATACACTGTCGCCCTGGGATGTCAGTCGAATTTCCTGCGTCACACGATCCTGACGCTGTGGGTCGGATTCAGGTTGAACGGTGACACTTTTTCCATCAAGCGTATTATAGAGTGAATAATAAGCGTAATAGTTTGAGCGCCATGCATCATATGTGGAGCCGTCATATTCATAAACGATTTTACGGTCTAGGTAAGACGTTGCACTAACCAATTCAGCGAACCCAAGATCCGCTGTTATTGTAAGTGCAGCAGACCACCACTCGTCATCGCGGCGGTCATCATAAAAACGTACGATTTGGAAATCGCCAACAGATGGGTCAGTAAGCCAATCACCCGTAGTCTTGGACTTTTCATACATCCCTGTGGCAAGAATATCCAGACCTTCGGCGACTTCCCAACCCAGGGAAAGACGTCCACCCTTTGCACTCCAATCGTTAAAGTTATCTTCAACCACGTCTGCATTGTCGTAGGTGCCAGACAGACCTTCGCCAAGTACGTTATCGATATAGCCGCCATCTTTTGCGCTAAAGGCAACAGCGCGGATGGCCATTGTATCAGCGAGTGGAACGTTGAGGATTGCGTTAAAGTCGGTGCTGAGTTCTCCGCCCTTTGTTGAACCGAACGACGCTTCGAGAGTACCACTTAATGAATCGGGATCAGGCTTATTGGTGATATAGCGAATGGTACCGGACTGAGAACTTGAACCAAACAGTGTTCCCTGCGGTCCAGGCAGTGCTTCGATGCGCTGAATATCAATCATGCGCGGATCAACTTGTTGCGAAATCGCCGTCATGGGTTGTTCGTCAAAGTAGACCGATGTAGAACTATCTGTTCTGAATTGGTTTGTACCCGTCGAAATTCCACGGAAGATAATCTGGTTACGGCCAGGTTGTGTCGCATAGAATGTCAACGATGGAATCGCGCGTTGATAATCAGCAAGGTTAAGTAATGCTTCCCTTTCAATCTGCGTGGTTCCAATAGCGGTAATGCTTTGACTTACATCTTGGATGCTCATCGCCCGTTTGGTGGCTGTGACTACGATGGTGTCTTCGTTGCTTTGATCCTGTTCGTCTTGTTGCGCGTCTTGCTGTGCATTCTGTGCTATTGCATAAGTTTGTGGCATAGAAGTTGCCAGCGCAAAAACCGAGACCCCCATAAGCAGGTGTCGGCGCTTTTTAGTCTCGCCTTCTATTGTCATCAATTTCTCCTCTGACAACTATTTCATCCCTAGTGATCACATGAGACCAAATTATTAACTATCTTACAAGCGTATAATGTCGGGCCTAGCGATAGAAAATCTAATACTTAATGTAAAAAAGAGGTCTATATTGATCTTATATACTGAAAATATTGAGAAAATTAGAACAAAATGTGATCACAAAGTGAAGGTGATTCGCGATTAACGTATATTCACTACGACATTTCCAATGATATTGCCGGTTTCAACTGCTTTATGTGCCGCTGCGGTCTGATCAATGGAGAAAGTCTCGCTGATCGCATGATTTATATTGTTAGATGAAATTAAATCATTAACACCATTCACTGTCATTTCTCGTGCTTGATGATCAAGCAAGTAAACAAGATACATGCGCAGTGTCGTGCCATTAAACATCATGGGATAAAATGGTAGCGTGGGCTCCATAACCGCCATGGATCCATAAGTGGCGATGATGCCGTTGGTTTTGAGCACTTTGTTGGAGACCTCCAGATTGCCGCCAAATTCCACCTCGACAATGCGGTCAACGCCTTCGCCGTCGGTAGCATCCAAAATGGCCTGGGCTGTGTCACCTTTTTTGTAATTGATTACCGCATCTGCACCGGCGGCCTTGGCATGTTCGCCTTTTTTGCTGCCGCTTACTGTGGTGATGACTTTGGCGCCACCCATTTTGGCAAATTGAATAGCGTAATGTCCAACAGCGCCGGCACCACCGGTTACCAAAACCGTTTTGTTTTCGACGGGGCCATCCGCGTAGACGCCATAATATGCGGTGCTGCCAGGAATGCCCATGCAGGCGCCCGCTTCGAAGCTGGCATTATCCGGCAGAGTTGCGGCTTGATTTTCGGGAACTACGATATATTCGGCATTGGTGCCAAACGGCCGTTGCCAGGCGCCATTCCAAATCCAGACCCGCTCACCAACGCGATCAGTTGATACACCATCGCCCACGGCTTCAATCACACCGGCACCATCGGAGTGGGGAATGATACGATCAAACGAGAGAGGTCCACGTGCACCGGCGCGGGTTTTAACATCGGACGGATTAACGCCGGAGGCATAAAGCTTGACCAGAACGCCACCACGGGTCAATTCCGGCACTGCCATTTCACCAAGAGTTAAAACCTGGTCCGCATCACCGGTCTGTTCGTACCAAACTGCTTTCATATTCTCTGCTTTCTTGTTGATGTTATTAATGTTGCGATAAGGACTCGGTATGGCCATCAACTCCCAGTATTTGACCAGATACATACCGTCCCATGTCGGAAACCAGATACATTGCCGCATTGGCGATATCTTCTGTTTCCATAAAAGTTCCCATGCTCACGTGTTTTACATAGCTTTTTTGGACTTCTTCAACGGAGATATTACGCGATTTTGATTCGTCTAGGATTACTTTTTCTATTCGTTCTCCATTCACGCTACCTGGGCAAATGGCGTTAACGCGAATGTTAAATCGCCCAAGTTCCATCGCCATCGTTTTGGTTAGTCCCACTAAAGCCCATTTAGCCGCATTGTAAGGAGAGCGATTGGGATAGCCAAAGAATGCCGCACTTGATGATATGTTTATGATAACGCCAGATCCATTATTTTTTAAGTGAGGTATGGCCAATTTGGAGCCATAAAACACACCATTTAAATCCACATCAATGGTGCGTTGCCATTCTTCCGGGTCGATATCCTCTATGAGTGCGTTAGGTCCTGAAATTCCGGCATTATTAATGATAATATCAAGCCCATTCAATGTTTTAACAGCATTTCCAAAATATTTTTCAAGAGCAAGAAAATTTGAAACATCGCAAATTTCTGCGTGCTTAGCAGTACCTGATGCAAGTAAATTTTTGAAATTTTCGTCGCTGATATCACAAATCGAGACGGTTGCCCCGGCACTTGCAAAGCATTCTGCCATGGCGCGTCCAATACCATTGCCGCCGGCAGTGATAATGATACGCTTTCCGTCTAAACTCAATTTGTCATGAACCATCTGGGGTGACTCCGTTTTCTTGGTCATAAAATGGGGCAGCAAACGCTTGTTGACAACTGCTTATTTGCATCGCTAGTGTTAGAAAAACTAATACATGTTTTATTTCAATATTGGAAAGTACTAAATATGAGTCGCCGATTACCACCTTTAAATGCATTAAAAGCATTTGAAGCTTCTGCTCGCCTTGGCACCTTTCGCGATGCTGCAGATGAACTTTGCGTATCCCATTCGGCTATTTCTCATCAGATCAAAAATCTGGAGGAACATTTAAAGACTGAACTCTTTATCAGGTATCCGCGTTCTGTGGAACTAACCGCAGCGGGCAGGAAGTATTATCTGGTTCTTAAAGAATCCTTTGACCGAATTGCTGAAGGTACGAAAGTGCTTTTAAAGCCGCATCAAAGTAATGTGCTGACCATCCAGACCTATTCATCTTTTGCTATCAGGTGGCTTATACCAAGACTTCCTGAATTTTCAGAACTTTATCCGGATTACCAGGTGCGATTAATCACGTCCCAGCTGGATGTGGATTTCAACACAGAAGACGTTGATTTGGC
>JANQJN010000004.1 GCA_028281625.1 Emcibacteraceae bacterium
GCTATTGTCTCATCGAGATCCACATCGTCGGTGTAAGTTTCAGTGACAGTGATTGAAGGCGTTATTATCAGCCCTGTTTCTGTCTGTCCCTGGCCTTCAACCATTTGGTGGTGGTGCAAGCCAGGGACAGACAGAAACAGGGCTGATAATAACGCCTTCAATCACTGTCACTGAAACTTACACCGACGATGTGGATCTCGATGAGACAATAGCACAAAGCGATTTTGTTACTATGACTACGTTGGGACTGGTTGTGAGTAACAATGGCCCTAGAAACTTGACTAATTTAAACTATGGTCTTACTCATCTTTTTTATCCTGGTCTTGACGGTGACCAAGATGAGTTTCGTCACAATCTTCAGGCGAATTCGAACACGGAGATCCTTAGGGACCTGTTCTTTTTTGACGCAGCAGCGGGTGTAAATCAGCAGTTCGTTGATCGTCGCGGCGCTTTTACATCTGTTGAGGTTGCTCGTACGGATAACAGAGCGACTGTAAGCATTATAGATGTTGAGCCTTATCTGCTACACCGGGTTGGCGGAAATTTTGCTACATTGAGGACTGGTTATAATTATAGCTATATCGATTCTAGTAACAACATTACTTTCGATGGTATTGATTTGGGCGACAGCCGTTCCCAATTTCATCAAGCAAGTATGGTTTTGGCAAGCGGCGCAAGATTCACAAAATTTACATGGGACTGGCAGTCCTTTTATCAACACCAGGTTAGAAATAACCAAGGTGATCTTGATGTATATGAAACGGCCTTTACTACAGATTATCAGATTACCAGGAAAGTAGCGGCAATCGGTAGTATTGGCTACAATAAGCGTGTTGGCGACGGAAATTTTAACGACTTCAACGGTGTCATCTGGCGTGTCGGAGGGCGTTTGACGCCGGGGCCAAGAACCGTCATTGAGGCTTCTTACGGTAAAGATTTCTTTGGTAACACTTGGGATGTGTCTGCATCGTACCAGATTACAGAGAATATGATTTTCAACGCTTCATATAGTGATGAATACCAAACGTTTGCTGAAGCGGCTCTAGATGATTTTCAAGATGGTGGTGCTGATGGAGGAATTGATCAAAATTTGATTACCCAGGAATTTGCCCGGTTTAAGGATTATGTTGCTTCGATTACAGGAGTTCGTGGTCGTTCAACAATCACAGTTAGTGTGTCGCGAAGAGAAACGACTTCAGATAATCCTATTGCAGATTTCGACAGGAATACAGTAGGAATAGTCTGGCAACGTCAACTGAGCCCGAGACTTACTTTTATTGCCAGTGGTAACTTCATGGAAGACACTTTCGCTGCCACTACGGAGTCGGATATTTTTGTGAACTTTGAAGGTCGCTTTGATTACTTGTTATCTACTAATTTGACGGCAAGTATAGAGTATATCCATACGCAACGTGAGCAGGAGCTATTTAACTACGTTCCTCGTAAATCGAACTATGTAAGTGTAATACTTGGTTATACGTTCTAGGAAGTAAAATGTATTCAGAATTTTATAATCTTACTGGCAAGCCGTTTCAGTTAACGCCTGACCCCAACTTCTATTTTGACAGTAGTACTCACCATAAGGCAATGGCTTACTTGTCATACGGTATTAGTCAGGGCGAAGGGTTTATTATTATTACCGGAGAGATTGGATCAGGTAAAACAACACTGGTTGGACGTTTGCTGCAAAGTCTTGACCCTTCCGAGTTTGTAACTGCGAAAATTGTTACTTCTCAACTTGATGCTGACAACATTCTAAAAATGGTAGCTGCAGCATTTGGTATTGATATTACCGTTACAGATAAGGCGATAATGATCACTGAAATTGAGAAGTTTCTTCGGAGTAATAATCGTCAGGGTAAAACAACACTTCTGCTAATTGACGAAGCGCAAAACCTTACCACTCAGGCTCTTGAAGAGCTCAGAATGCTTTCCAATTTTCAAGAAGGCAATAAAGCACTTTTACAAAGCTTTCTGGTTGGGCAACCGGAATTCAGGGATAAATGGGCTTTCGATCCAGCGCTTGAACAACTAAGACAACGTGTTATCGCAACACATCACTTGTCACCAATGACAGCGGAGGAAACCAAGGAATACATAGAGCATCGGCTTACGTTAGTTAACTGGAAAGGAAATCCAGCATTTTCTGAAGATGGGCATGCCGAAATTTATAAGTATTCGGGGGGAGTCCCGCGCAAACTTAACACCCTGTGTACAAGAATATTGCTATTTGGTGCAATTGAAGAACTAGAAGTCATCACCGGAGAAGTGGTTAAAGAGGTGCTGGAGGACATGGAAGAGGACAATTACGCCGCTGCCCCCAGTGCCAGAGCGCGTCAAAACGGAACTCCTGCTGTAAATGGTGCCCAAGGGGCCACTGGTGCTGCCAATTCAAATGATGAAACTGTGGTTGCCGTCAACGTTTCCGAAGAAGCGTTGGAAGAAGCGAAAGAAGCAGGGCTAACTGCCTCGGCTGAGCTTATCAAGCTAAGAAAGCGTGTGGTTCGTCTGGAGAAGAATCAAAAAATCCATGATAAAACCATTAAAGGCACTATCGATATCGTAGAAGACTTGTTGAACGCATAATTGAAGGGCGATGAATAGTCATGAGCGTACCTGCGTCACAAGAGCCAGAAACTAAGTCACCGAAACTTGATCAACAAATTGTCAATGCGCTTACAGTTGATGTGGAAGACTATTTTCATGTTGGTGCATTTGAAAATGATATTTCACGTGATGATTGGGATGATCTGCCTTGCCGTGTTGAGCAAAACACGTTTCGAACTCTTGAGCTTTTCGAGCGAAATGGCGTAAGAGGTACGTTTTTTATTCTGGGCTGGGTGTGTCAGCGATATCCAAATCTGATTAAAAAGATCCATGAACATGGCCATGAAGTCGCTAGTCACAGTATCGGTCATCATCGGGTCACGGATTTGTCACGAGAAGAGTTTATTGAAGACATTCGCGATTCCAAAAAACTACTTGAAGATACCATTGGTGCAGCTGTTATAGGGTATCGGGCGCCGAGCTTTTCAATAGGCGAAAAAAATATTTGGGCACTCGAATGTTTGAAGGAGGCAGGGTATCTCTATAGTTCAAGCATTTATCCCATCAAGCATGACCATTATGGTATGCCATCCGCACCGAGGTTTTCTTTTAAACCCCTTGAAGGTAGTGATTTTTTGGAAATGCCTGTAACAACATTCACACTTTTTAACAGGAAGTTACCGTGTGGTGGAGGAGGATATTTCCGGCTTCTACCCTATATGTTGTCAAAAATGGCCATGAACAGTGTTAATAAAAGGGACCGAGAAGCGTGTATTTTTTATTTCCATCCATGGGAAATTGACCCAGACCAACCCCGCCAGGAACAGGCGAGTTTCAAGTCAAGATTTCGTCATTACACCAACTTAAATGTAATGGAAGCTAAAATCGAGCGCTTGTTAGGTGACTTTGCCTGGGGTCGTATGGACGATGTGTTTCTCCAGGGGGAGGGCTGAAGTGTATCGGTTGTCTCAATTAGATATTTTTGGGAGCTGTGAAGCGTGGGATAATTATGTGCAAGAACATGAGGCGTCTAATGTATTCCAATTAACTGCGTGGGGCAGGGCTGTCTGCAAGAGCATGGGCCACGATCCATATTATCTTTATGTGACGAAAGACGAGAGTGTTGTAGGAATTTTGCCGCTCATTCACGTAAAAAGTGCACTTTTTGGTAATTCACTGGTCTCTGTTGCCTTTGCAGTGGGCGGTGGTCCACTTTTTGATGAGCCAGAAGTGCTTGAACTTCTTGATGAGGAAGCAAAAAAGATTGCCGATAAAATTGGTGTCTCTGCAATGGAATATAGGCAGATTGAAAGATCTCATCAGGATTGGCCGGTGAAAGCTGAGACCTACTCAACATTTCGTAAAGAATTGAGCGCTGATAATGAAGAAAACATGCTCGCTATTCCGCGTAAGCAACGGGCTATGGTCAGAAAAGGTATCAAATTTGGGCTTCGCTACGAAATAGATGAAACTGTTGATCGGCTTTATCACCTGTATGCGACGAGTGTGCGCAACCTCGGTACACCGGTTTTTCCCAAAGCGCTATTTCGTGCGCTGAAAGAAGAATATGGTGATGACTGTGAAAATTTAATCGTATGCACCCAAGAAGGTGATCCGATTTCTGCTGTAATGAGTTTTTATTATAAAGATGAGGTCATCCCTTACTATGGTGGAGGGGGGCTGTCTGCGCGTCAGTATGCAGCCAATGATTATATGTATTGGTCGGTAATGGAGCACGCCGTATCTGCAAGAGGAACCAAATTATTCGATTTTGGCCGTAGTAAGAATGGAACAGGGGCCTTTAGTTTTAAAAAGAACTGGGGTTTTGAGCCAACACCGCTAGAATATGAGTATTACTTGAGAGATGGGGATGAGATACCGGAAGTTAATCCTCTAAATCCAAAATATCAATTGATGATCAAGACCTGGCGTAAACTGCCACTTCCAATCGCTAATTTTATTGGACCGTTTATATCTAAATCGCTGGGTTAACTACTGATTTTCCTGATTACTACCAGCGGCAGGAAGAATTTGTTCCATATTTGCAGCGTCTTCTGCTGAGGGCTCATTTTGTGCTGTAATGGTGGCGCCCTCATTGTCTCCTGTGAAGGTAGAAAAGGAAGTGAAGGCCAAGGCCCATCCCAATACCGCACAAATAATCCACGCAAAGACAGACATTCTTGCCGACAGTTTCTCAGTTGTCGGACCATCGAAGTCTGATTTGTGTTCGCTCATGTTAAGTTCCATATTTTAACACTCTATCTGTTATTGCTACTCAACAAGTATTAACCAAAATGGTTAATATTAAATTAACCTTAATAAATAAAAGCTTAAACGGAACCAAAAACACTATAATTATCAAGCGCTTAGTAGGTCAATTACTTGTTAACTATATTTATTAACACAAATTAACCATAGTGAAGATTAACAAAAATGCAAGCAATTCTTAAAAATACTTTAAGAAATGCTACCTAAGTGACTTGAATCTAAGAGAAAAGAGGCCTTGGAAGCTAGATATCTTGATCCAGTGAATAGCCTGCTGAGCGCACAGTTCTGATGACGTTTGGTTTGTCGCCTTCGTTAAGGGCTTTGCGCAATCTTCTGATATGTACGTCGATCGTGCGAGCTTCTACGTAAATATCGTTACCCCAAACCATGTCCAGAAGTTGTTCTCTTGAAAAAACCCTGCGCGGGTTTTCCATTAAGAACTTAAGGATATTAAACTCGGTTGGGCCCAAGTGAATTGGGCTGCCATCTCTTTTAATTTTTCTGGACGATAAATCCATTTCAATGCCGGCATATTCTAGGAGTTGGTCGCTAAGTGCCGGTCTGATGCGTCTGAATATAGCTTTAATGCGTGCGGTGAGTTCTTTTGGCGAGAAAGGTTTGGTTATATAATCATCTGCACCGGTATCAAGACCGCGTATTCGATCATTTTCTTCGCTTCTAGCGGTTAGCATAATCACAGGAATATTTTGCGTTGACTTATCTCTCCTAATTCGGCGGCAAATTTCTATGCCGGAAAGGTTAGGAAGCATCCAGTCCAAGAGTATGAGGTCCGGTGTATTTGCTTGGGCACTGATTAGTCCTTCTTCACCGTCCATTTCAACAAGTACATCATATCCTTCTTGCTCAAGATTGTAGCAGATGAGCTCGGTAAGGCTTGGGTCATCTTCGACCAGTAAGATTTTTGCTGACATATGTCACTCTACAAATTCGTTTAACTTATGTAGGTATATCGCACTTGTTTGTTACACTAATATGACAGTTTACTATTTTTAAGATGCAATTGGAAGCTGGATCGTGGCAGTGGTATATTCGCCTACCTTGCTCTCGAAAGAGAGTTTGCCTTCGTGTCTTTGAATGATGTGTTTCACGATGGCTAATCCAAGTCCAGTGCCGCCCAAGCTGCGGGACCGCGCGGTATCAACGCGGTAGAACCGCTCGGTCAGGCGGGCAATATGTTCTGGTGAAATGCCAGTTCCATAATTCTTTACCGTAATGCTTAAGTGCTCATTTTGCGTTTCACTGTCGCGCTGTTTTTCGATGTCGATCTCTATATTGCTGTTTTCGGCACCATACTTAATCGCATTGTCGATCAGATTCTGAAAAACCTGAGTGAGCTGATCGCGGTCTCCGATGATGTTTTCAGCAAATTCGTTATGTTCAAAGCTTGTGGTCATATTGCGGTCGGATAATCTTATGTCCAACGTCTCGATCACGCTGTCGATTATTTTATTGATTGAGACCTTTTCGTCAGGCGGAATATGAGCGTCTCTTTCGATATGGCTCAAAGAAAGGAGATCTTCAATAAGACGCAGCATTCTGCTGGCTTCATCCTGCATGATTTTCAAAAAGCGATCAGACGCATTGCTATCATCCTTTGCTGGGCCTTGTAGCGTTTCAACAAATCCCAGGATCGAGGCTAGTGGGGTGCGAAGTTCGTGGCTGACATTTGCCACGAAATCAACCCGCATTTTTTCCGCTTCTCTAATGCTCGTAACATCATAAATTGTAAGCAGGATTGTGCGGTTGTTTGCCCTGTTTTCTCCTATGGCAGTTGATGGCTTTTCATGGACGTTAATTCTGAGCAAATAGCTTTTTTGTCTGGGGTGATTGATTGTAAATTCAATGGTATCAGACTGGCCCGTTTCAATGGCGTTAGAAATTGCGGAAAGCGCATCTGTGTCAAACAAGAACTCAGCAATGTTTTGGTTGGTCACATCCGTGTCGAACATTTCGGAAGCCGCCTTGTTGGCAAGCAATATTGTCTGGTTCTTGTTCAAAAACAAAAGCGGATCGTTCAAGTTTTCCAGAATGTTGACAAAGAGTGTAGGCTGCTCGTCCAGGCTGATTGAGCTTGCATTTTTCTCCATTGGAGTCTGTGTTTGTGGTGATACAAGTGCAAGCAACGCCGCAATCAACAAGCCAAAAGTAAGATACCATGCCAGTGTACCTGAAATTAACAGATATACCAAAAGCAGCAACAGAGGTGCCAAAAACAAGGCTTTTTTTACAAATTGATTCATTAAATTTATATAATCTTAACGTGTGAGTGCTTTTATATGAAAAAAGGCATGCTAACGAATGTTTTTTGGTTTGTCGACATAGACATAAAAGTTTAACTTTTTTGTCCCAAAATGGGATTGATGTTAAAAATCTTTACAGTATACTGATGATAAATATCATAACCGTCAAATAAAGTACTGTAACTAAAAGAAAATATATTGTTGGCACGGTAATTGCAGATTACAGACTGTATTTTAGTTTAAAGTAACTGCCGTTTGCAGAAAATTAAAATGGCAGAGTTTATAAATGGGTGAATAGTATGACCAAAGTAAATGAAACCGAAGTTAAAGAAGCTGAGGGACTAAAAAAGCGCTTGCATCGTCGTAGCTTACTCAAGGCTGGTGCAGTAGCAGCTCCGATTGCAATGACGCTACATGGGGGAATTCCACTTGCACACGCTGACTCAGCAGGTCTTTGCGTGGTTCAGATGATAGAAATTGCTCAGGGCAATGACAGCCGTGCACGTATGCTACAGGTACCTGTTAAAAATGGTCAAATCGCAAGACCATTGGTCGGTGAGCATCAGAGTGAAATCAACGCAGAGGATTATCCGGAAGGTACAGTTCTGGAGCCGTTTAATGCGTCTCGCTTGCATTGGGACTTTATCTCCGATCCAAATAATAATCGTTTCGGGTTTTCATGCGTAAGCTCAATTGGCTTTAACAAATTCTCTCAAATTAGCGACAGGGTTTAAGTGAGGCTGTAGAAATGCTTTGCATATCTTAATTGCGAAGTGTTCATTGCGCGCGTCTTAGATAATTGATATAAACCAACGTATTAAATTATTTGGGCGAAGCGTTTTGGCGGAAAATACTCAAGATTTTATTTTTGACAGTACGGCTGTATATCGGATTCCGAGTGCAGCCGGTTTCATTTGGTCCGAATGGGATGACGCTAATATCGTTTATGATCCAAGAAGTGGCCATACCCAGGTTCTCAATGATTTTGCTCGGGAACTACTCGCGCTATATGAAGATGGTCCCAAAAATCTAAATTCACTTTATTTTGAGTTTGAAAAAATTCTAGAAAAGAAACTGGACCAAACAACTAAAAATCAAATTCTGGAAACGGTCAATGGCTTTGATGCCATGGGCCTGATTGAGCCTGTCTGATAATGAAAGCCATAAGTACATTTCATCAGATTGATTTAGCTGCGTTTAGTGATCAGGAGCTTGATCGCAAATTGTCAGGTGAGGGCGTTCAACTGGAAATCGGCCCGTTTACGGTGAATGTGCAACTTGCTTTCAAAAATATTCGCGATGATTTTATCCGCATATACCGTGAGTATTCATTTTATGATGAACCTGTAATACATGATAATTATGT
Source organism: Emcibacteraceae bacterium (assembly GCA_028281625.1). GTDB lineage: Bacteria > Pseudomonadota > Alphaproteobacteria > Sphingomonadales > Emcibacteraceae > Pseudemcibacter. The sequence goes on from JANQJN010000004.1 coordinate 8,443, forward strand.
CCACATTTATGGCCGTAACTTTTACCGGCAGCATATAAAACCGCAAGCATTCGTCGATGTGGGTATGAATGAGGATTTTATCCCGCTTCCTGCCAGCATGGGAATGGTCAGCCTTGAAATGGGACTTAATTGGCAAGTGGCATCTGCCTGCAAGCAATATCTGATGTTCCATGCAGGTGTGGTGGCAAAAGACGGTGTGGGTATCATCATGCCTGCCGCTTCGGGCAGCGGTAAAAGTACGCTTGCTGCGGGGCTATCCTACCGCGGATGGCAGCTGCATTCCGATGAGTTTGGTTTGCTTGATCTGGATACGGAAGAGCTGGTTCCCTATCCACGTGCTGTATCTCTTAAAAATGAATCCATTTCAGTAATGAAAAAGTGGGTGTCAGAAAGTCACGACAATCATTTGGACTATTTCACGGATGAATATGAAGGGACCCCAAAGGGTACCATTTGCTACATGCGGCCGACAATTGAATCTATTGAGGCAATGCATGTCAGAACCACACCAAATGTGGTTATCCTGCCAATATTTGATCCAACATCAAAACCTGAAATTCGGCCGGTCACCAAAACAATGGCATTTTTCCGCACTGTGATGTCTTCGGCAAACTATGGTGATATTGGTGCAGATGCTTTTCGTGCGATTTCGAACCTGATCGATAGATCTCACGTTTGTGAAATTGTCTATCCTACTTTGAAAGATGCGGTCAATCTCGTTGAACAGATCGTCTCCGAAAATGTGGGAGACAAGAATGAGTAAGGTTGTTACGGATCATAATATTCTCATTCGTGTTCTTAAAGAACCGGTCCTTATGGAAAAACTAACTGTAAACCAATGGAATGACCTTTTACGGGAAGCGAAAATCTCCAATTTGGCAGGAAGATTGTCCGCTGACGCTGGAGCCATTGGTATTAAAGATAAACTTCCTGCGAAAATAAATAATCTATTTAAGTCATTTGACTATAACAGTCAGTCGTCTGAACGTATGATCCGCTGGGAAATGAACCGGGTCAGGCGGGCCCTGATCGGCGAAAGCTATAAAGTAGTTCTACTGAAAGGTGCAGCTTATATTGCTAAAGACCTTAACTGTACACGGGGTAGGGTTAGTGTTGATCTCGATATTTTGGTGGAGAAAAAGCGTATTGATTTTGCAGAGGATAAGTTTCTAGCTCATGGATGGCAGCATCATGTTGAAAATGATTACGATCAGAAGTTTTACCGGGAATACTCCCATGAACTTCCTCCACTTATTCATCCAGATCGTCAGATCAGTATCGACGTGCACCATAGCATTTTGCCGGTAACCAGTCGGGTATATCCGGATATGAGCAAGTTGATGGAAGCCGCAGTGCCAAGTGTGGATGGATTTTATACCCTTAGTAATGTAGATATTATTCTGCATAGTGTTGTTCACCTTTGGCAGGATGGTGAGGTTAGATCAAGTCTTCGCAACTTGCTGGAACAGCACGATATGTTCGAGGAATTTGGCAAAGATCAAAAATTCTGGGATGCGCTTGTCCCGCGGGCAGAGGAGCTTGGTTTTACCAGGGCGTTATTTTATGCCCTTCGTTATTGCAAGATGATTATGGGTACCAAAATTCCAGGTTCGGTAATGGAACAGATCGCGCCTTATTCGCCAAATGGATTTGCGCGTTCATTGATGGACTGGATGGTTCCGGGCGTCATGTCGCCCACAATGGGGGCAAGCGGACTTAGCCGCTGGCTTTCAATGAATGGTCTTTACATCCGATCTCATTGGCTTCGAATGCCGCCATTTATGCTGGCCAGGCATTTATCAACCAAATTTATTATGCGCCTTAAGGGTGAGGCTTAAGCGTTATTTAGCGCGACAAAAAATTCGTCGAAATGATTAATCACAATGTGAGGACCAAATTCCCGCACCGGTTTTTCTGTATAGCCAAATGTCACACCCACTGTCAGCATATTTGCTGCCAAACCTGCTGCTATGTCATTGACACTGTCGCCAACCATAATCGCATGCTTGGGGTTGACATTCAGCAGTTCACACGTGGCGGTCAAATGCCGCGGATCGGGTTTCTTAAAAGGGAAGCTGTCGCCGCATGTGACCGCTGAGAAATATTGGGCGATACTCATTTCATCCAGAAGCGCATGAGTGAGTTCAATATTCTTATTGGTGCAGATTGCGAGCGGAATATCCTGCTCCTTTAAAGTCTTTAGCATTACTTCAGTGCCGGGAAATAGTGTTGTTTCGTCTGCTATGTGGTTAAGATAATATTCCAGATACTGATCAAACAGTGCGTCAAGTTCATGCTCGTCCGGTGCATCCCCCGTATGGCTAAAACCTTTCATAATAAGTGCTTTGGCACCTTGCCCTACCATATTTCGCACCAGTGAATGATCAATTTCATCACGTCCTGCCATAACGAGCAGATAGTTCAAAGTTGCGGAAAGATCGAGTGCGGTGTCGGCGATGGTGCCATCAAGATCAAAAAGTATTGCACTGGGTTTATTTTTAAGCATTATAGGCACCCGTTTTTTAACATAAATTTAAAGCATATATTGTATATAACCTATTAGGTATTCAGTATTGATTAATCTTATGACATTATGTTGTCAAAATAGGAAGTAAAGTTGTCAAAATAGTCAGAGTGTTTAAAAGGATAACCAGGAAATAATAATAAATATGAATAATTCTGATCTTGCTATCGTCATTCTTGCCGCGGGCAAAGGCACACGAATGAAATCTTCGCTTCACAAGGTCCTACACCCTCTCGGTGGCCGCCCTATGCTTCATCACTTGATGGATACTGCGTCACCCCTTAAGCCAGAGCGCAATGTGATCGTTGTTGGTGCTGGTAAAGAACAGGTGGAGGCCTCCGTCGGGCATATGGCAGATATTGTTGTCCAGGAGCCGCAATTGGGTACAGGGCATGCGGTACAGGTGACAAAAGACAAGCTTCATGATTTTAAGGGTGATGTGCTTATTCTTTATGGTGATGTCCCACTGATTACTCAGGATACCATGCAAAAAATGATTGATACGCGCGCGAGTAGCGGCGCTGCAGTGGTTGTGCTTGGTTTTACACCGGCGGATGCAAAAGCTTACGGGCGTCTAAAGGTGAACGACAGCGGTAATCTGGATGCGATTATTGAATTTAAAGATGCGAGCGAAGAAGAGCGCGCCATAGCCCTGTGTAACAGTGGGATCATGTCGCTTTCTGGTGAACATATGTTTGAACTGCTCGATGCGCTTGATGATAACAATGCCGCCAAGGAATTTTACCTCACCGATGTAGTGGAAATCGCGAACAAAAAGGGGCTGAACTGCGCTGTAGTAGAGGCCGACGAGCAGGAAGTGATGGGTGTAAATAGCCGCTCAGAGCTAGCAGAGGCAGAGGATGTTTATCAGACGTCACGACGTCAATATTTTATGGATGAGGGTGTAACGCTTACCGATCCATCAAGCGTATATTTTTGTCACGATACAAAAATCGGGTGCGATGTGACCATCGCGCCAAATGTATTTTTTGGCCCTGGTGTCACAATCGCCGACAATGTAACCATTCATTCCTTCTCTCATCTGGAAGGGGCGAGTGTCGGCGAAGGATCATCTATCGGGCCCTTCGCGCGGCTTCGTCCTGCTGCGGAGTTGGGTAAAGGGGTTAAAGTCGGAAACTTCGTTGAAATCAAAAAAGCGGAAGTGGAAGACGGGGCAAAAATCAGCCATCTCAGTTATGTAGGTGATGCGCGCGTTGGAAAGAACGCAAATATTGGTGCAGGGACTATTACCTGTAACTATGATGGCTATTTCAAATATCATACAGATATCGGAGAAGGGGCCTTTATCGGCTCAAACAGTGCACTTGTGGCACCAGTTACCATTGGTGATGGGGCGATCGTTGGTGCGGGTAGTGTTGTGACCATGGCGGTGGAAGCGGATGCGCTTGCCATTGCACGGGGTAAACAACGATCACTCGGGGGCTGGGCAACAAAATTTCGAACAGACCAGCAAAAGAAGAAAAAGAATAAGGGTTAAGTAAGCATGTGCGGAATTATTGGTATTATCAGTGATTATAATGTCGCGGATCGATTGATTGAGGGTTTAAAGCGCCTCGAGTATCGCGGTTACGACAGTGCGGGGATCGCAACCATTTATAACGGTGAAAATATTGGTCGTCGCCGGGCCAAAGGTAAGCTTAAAAACCTGATTAAGGAAAACACGGATATTCCGCTTCCCGGCCTTATCGGTATCGGCCATACCCGCTGGGCAACCCATGGGGAGCCTACCGTTGATAACGCTCACCCCCATGCATCAGAAAAAGTGGCGGTGGTCCACAACGGTATTATTGAAAATTTCCGTGAGCTTCGTGAAAACTTAAGCGCCAAGGGCCATGAATTCGATACCGAAACCGATACTGAAACCATTGTGCATCTGATCACAGACTATATGGCGCAGGGGCAGTCCCCACGTGAAGCTGCCGCATCAGCGCTAAAGGAACTGGAAGGGGCCTTCGCACTTGCGATAATTTTTGATGGTGAAGACAATCTTATGATTGGTGCCCGGCGCGGTAGCCCGCTTGTGCTGGGATACGGTGTGGACGAAAAAGACGGCGCTGAAATGTATTTGGGCTCTGATGCCATTGCGCTATCGCATCTGACCAATAAAATTGCCTATCTTGATGAAGGGGACCGGGTCGAAATTACCAAAAATACGGCGCAGGTTTACGATGAAGATGGCAATGCGGTGGAACGTGAAATCCATGAAGTGGATGCCGCCAGCGGCAGCATTGATAAAGGTAACTATAACCACTTCATGATGAAGGAAATTTACGAGCAGCCAACGGTGGTTGGTCAAACCATCAGCACCTTGATTGATCCGCTGAAGGGGCACGTGGAGCTTCCTGATCTACCGTTTAATCTGGCGGACATTGATCGGGTAACTATCATCGCCTGCGGAACATCTTTTTATGCGGCCATGGTTGCCAAATACTGGCTGGAACAAATAGGCCGCATTCAGGTGGATGTGGATATTGCGTCAGAATTTCGCTACCGCGAACCGATTATGAGCAAAGGCGGGCTTTCGATCTTTATTTCCCAGTCCGGTGAAACAGCAGATACCCTTGCGGCGCTCAGATACGCGGCGGAGCAGGGACAGCATATTCTTTCGATCCTTAATGTGGCGCAAAGTTCCATGGAACGGGAAAGCGATGTGGTCCTCCACACCCACGCAGGACCGGAAGTTGGCGTTGCCTCCACCAAAGCGTTTACCTGCCAGCTTGCAGTGCTCGCGTGCTTCTCCATCGCTCATGCGGTGGCCCGTGGTACCATTAACGCGGAAGAGGAAAACCGCCTTTGTGTGGCGCTTTCTGAAGTGCCTGCGCGTATGGCTGATGTGCTTCATCACGATGAAGCCATTCAGGAAATGGCCCAGGAAGTGGCCAAAGCCCGCGATGTGATTTATTTGGGTCGCGGTCTTGAATATCCAATTGCAATGGAAGGGGCGCTCAAGCTTAAAGAAATTTCCTATATACACGCCGAAGGTTATGCGGCTGGTGAAATGAAGCATGGTCCCATTGCACTTATTGATGATGCAGTTCCGATCATTGTGATCGCTCCGAGCGGTCGTCTTTATGAAAAGACGGTATCAAACATGCAGGAAGTGATCGCCCGTAAAGGACAGGTTTACTTCTTTACTGACATTGAAGGCGCCAAAACCGACGGCGAAGCGGCCATTGCAACGGTTGCGCTTCCGATGCTCGATGAATTTGTAACCCCGCTGCTTCACGCGATCCCGGTACAGCTCCTTAGCTACCATGTGGCTGTCGCCAAAGGGACTGACGTAGACCAGCCAAGGAACCTCGCAAAATCAGTTACGGTTGAGTAGGAGCAGGGATTGGGGGAAGATGGTCAATTTACCCAATTTGGAAAGTGATGTTTCAGCGTCATTGGGCGCTGATTTATCTATCCAGGAAAATGTAAAAATTGCCTCTCGCCATTTGACAGATTTAGCGCAGCAATTAATCTGGAAATCTCAGGACGAGGTACTAAAAAAATGGGTTCTTGATGACCTGCTCGTGTATGATGTCGACATTGAGGGTTCTTCTTTAGAAGTAACAGGAAAAGTCTATTGGTTATCTGGCGGAAAACACCTTCACGATAAGGGAGAATTGGACAGTTTTGTTATGCAATGGTCTGGTAGTGGTCAACAGTTACAATATCTTATCAATATTGAGGATGACTTCGCGCGATCAAAGTATTTTATTGTTATGGGGAAGAGAACGAATTATTTTGCGGAGCTTGAAAAGCGGAATATTTAGCGAATTATAAAAGTTGCGTGCTTTCTTGTGATACTATTCCCTCAACAGGAGTTTGAATATATTAGCTAATGTTTTGATTGAGGGATAAAAATATTGAAAAATAGGTTCATTCTGGCATGGTTGATTTCGCCGCTTACGCCGCTACTGGTTGTTTGGCTTACCCTGTTATTAGCTTCTTTTAATGAGGGGGACAGTATTTCAAGCTATCTTCCACTTGCTCGTTTTCTGTCTTTCTCTGCGATTTTTGTGTCTTATTTGTTGGTATTTTTAATTGGAATTCCAACTTACTGGTTTCATCGAAGTATTGATAAAAATTCATTTAAAAATTACATGATCACAGCAACAGCGTATTGCTTTATGCTCTTTTTAGCATTGACCTATGAAGATTTCTCAGACTTTTTCCAGGGATTGCGGACCGCAGAGTTTACGTCTAGTGATAGGTTTCTTTTCATTAATATTGTGGTTTTTGGGTGTTCTATTTTCGCAACAATGATTTCTTTTTGGGCTATCGCCCGACCAGATAAAGTTATAAATGAGGAATACTAACTCGATTTACTTCTCATCCTGTTGTGCCCATCAAAATTATTGTGCATACTTAACCCATCATGATGAGATGGAAGATACTCGAGATGGCGGGGGATGGCCTTAATCTCAATGAAATACTGACCGAGCTAGAGGAGCACGCGGAATTCGGCCTCGACCGTGAAGCGGCACTCTATGTGCTCCATCGCTATAAAGATATTCTTCCGGAAAGATTGCGTGCGGAAATTAATGCCAGCAGTCATTGAGGTAAAATCGGTAGTACCACATGTGAGGGATTAGTCGCACTTCTATGGATGGTCTGAGTGGTTTTAAGATAATCATCCTTGTCGGCGCCATAAATATTCATGAACTGACCGGGATTTCGGTCATAAATTGGAAACCAGGTCGAATGGATCTGGATCATTATTTTATGCCCTTTTTTGAAGGTATGGAATTTATCACGTACCTCAAATTCAATGTCGGTGGGGGTGTTAGGGGATACGGGCTCAGGATGTTCGAGGCTGTTTCGGTATTTCGCCCGCGTGCCTTCTGCACCTATCAGCATATGATAACCGGGATTTTCGGGATGGTCTGCCGGATGAACATCAATGATTTTTACGAACCAGTCCGCATCGGTGCCTGTGGTTTCAGTCACCAGTTTGGTGAGTACTGGACCGGCGATGGTGATATCTTCCGTGAGTATGTCCGTTGAGTAGCTAAGCACGTCAGCTCGTGTGGTCGCGAGGCGTTGGTCCTCGACCCGGTATGCTCCGTAAGGATAGCCAAATTCAATTTCAGTAGAGTAAGGGACAGGTTTAATTGGATCATTAACGTACATATCCGCACCATCGTCCCCCGGGGCGTCAAAGGAAAGTTTGAAATTATCCTGTAAATAGAGTGCCTTGGGCGTCATAGTTTCTGGTGGCCATTGGTCGAAACTTTGCCATTTGTTGGCCCCGGTTTCAAACATATGGGCTTCGACAGGATCGTAACTCCCTTGGTCCTTTAAATGATATTCAAAGAACGGCATCAGAATGTTTTGGTTAAAATAATCACTTGTTTTGCTGCCGAACTGGATGGCGCCAAGAGATGCCCCATCGGTACTGCGCCAGCCGCCATGATGCCAGGGGCCCATGATAAGGGTGGTGTTGTTATCGGGTGTGTGCTGCTCTATGCCATTATAGGTAGCGATGGTGCCATACGGGTCCGGCGCATCAAACCAGCCGCCAACCATGAGTACGGCCATATTGATGTCTTTCATATATTGCGGCATGTTACGACGCTGATAATGTTCATCATAATTGGGATGATCCATCACATCTTCCCATTCGCTGCCGAGTTGCCCGTCAAAATAACGTTCGTTTATCTGATTGATGGGGCCGGCATTTAAAAAGAACTCATACCCCCAATCAGTGCCAAAGTCAGGCTGGATGATGGTTTTGTCAGGATCATTCCTGTCTTGCGCGGTACCTTCCACCTGACTGTGGGTCCATGCCACCCGTGGCATCAGACGGTATATGCCGTTTCGGTGTGCGTCATCGCCTATGAAAGGATCACCGGTTGTTGCCTGCGGCGAAGCCGCTTTAAGCGCAGGGTGAGCTTCAATCATTCCCGCTACGGTAAACCAGCCAGGGTGGGAAATTCCCCACTGTCCAACTCGGCCGTTGTTGTTTGGAATGTTGTTAATTATATATTCAATGGTGTCAAAATTATCAGTGCTTTCGTCCGTTTCTTCACCGTCTATTCGGGGCGGGCGGATATCGACGAATACACCTTCGGACAGATAAGTACCGCGCGCATCCTGTGTAACAAAAATATATCCATCATCTACCATATCCGGGTGTGGAGCGACAAATCTTGGGTTTTGATATGTATCGCCGTAAGGTCCAGCGGAATAGGGGGTGCGCCGCAGGATGATGGGGTAAGTTTTTGACTTATCCTTGGGAGTATATATAACCGTATGGAGTTTTATACCGTCACGCATTTCAATTTTAAATTCTGCCTTATCATAAGACGTGCGAAATTCATCGGGTGTCATGGCGAAAACCCAGGAAAACATCAAAATATAAGTTAAAAACAGCTTATTAATCATGCGTGAAATCCCCTTGATTAGATAAAATATGAGTAGCATTTTTTGATCCCATAACCAAATTGTTTGTTTTATTGCGGATTAATAGTATCGCGACTTGACTTTCCAGCACAAAACCCCAATTTATGCGTATATTTCTTTGGAAGGGTTTATTGCCATGTATGACTATGATTTCTTTGTGATTGGCGCCGGGTCCGGTGGGGTGCGCGCGAGCCGTATGGCCGCCACATATGGTGCAAAAGTAGGCCTGGCGGAAGATTACCGTGTGGGCGGGACCTGCGTAATTCGCGGTTGTGTACCAAAAAAACTGTTTGTCTATGCGTCCGAATATTCCGGTCATTTCAAGGACGCGGAAGGTTTTGGCTGGGATAAAGCTGTGCCCTCTTTTGACTGGAAAACTCTGAAATCAAATAAAGATACAGAAATTGACCGACTTGAAGGACTATATGGTAAGAATCTGGATAATCATGATGTGGAGATTATAAAAGCACGTGGAAAGCTCATTGACCGTCACACCATTGAGCTAACAGATGAAAATGGCGTGCGCACAGTAACCGCTGATAAAATCTTGATTGCCACTGGTGCCTGGCCGTCATATCCGGATATACCGGGTATTGAACATGCGGTAAGCTCCAATGAAGTGTTTGAATTTGAAGACCTTCCAAGGCGGATTACCGTTGTAGGTGGTGGTTATATTGCAGTGGAATTTGCCGGAATTTTCAATGGTTTAGGAGTAGAAACGTCGCTGCTTTACCGCGGCGAGGAAATCCTGCGCGGTTTCGACCTTGAAATTCGTGCGAAGCTTCGCGAGGAAATGATCAAAAAGGGTATTGATACCCGAATCCATACTAATGTGACAGAAATTAAAAAATCTGGTGATCAATTTCTTCTTTCACTTTCCGATGGTAACGAGATGGTCACGGACTGCGTCATGTACGCCACAGGCCGTCGACCCAATTCAACTGGTATCGGGCTTGAAGAATTGGGCGTTGAAATGCGTGATAACGGCGAAATCATTGTGGACGAATATTATAAAACCAATGTGGATAATATATTTGCTGTGGGTGATGTCACCGGAGGAATGCAGTTAACCCCCATCGCCATTAAAGAAGGGGCGGCCTTGGCTGCGACCCAGTTTGACGACAATGAAACCATCGTAAATTATGATTATATCCCAACTGCGATATTTTCTCAGCCGCCCATTGGCACCGTCGGTATGAGTGAGGAAGATGCTCGTGAGAAGTATGGTGACGATCTAAAAGTGTTCCGAAGCGAATATAAGTCCATGAAATTCACCCTTGCTGGTCGTGATGAAAGATCATTGATTAAACTGTTGGTGGACGGTGTCACGGACAAGGTGGTTGGTGCCCATATGATTGGCCCGGACAGCGCCGAAATTATCCAGGGAATTGCCATTGCCCTTAAAATGGGCGCAACCAAGGCCCAGTTTGATGATACAGTGGCCGTTCATCCGTCATCTGCAGAAGAATTCGTTTTGATGAAGTAATGCTTTCATTTACGGCCAAAAAGCCTTATAGAATGCATCACTAACTAAATTTTTTAATGGAATTTGAAAAATGAGTAAAAATTGGAGCCCTGATAGCTGGAGATCTATGCCAATCCGCCAGGTGCCAACTTATCCAGATGAAGCGAAACTGAACGAAGTGGAAGAACGTCTTCGCGACTTCCCGCCGCTTGTTTTTGCCGGTGAAGCGCGCCGCCTTAAAAAGCAGCTTGGTGATGTGGCGCGCGGTGATGCGTTCCTATTGCAAGGTGGGGACTGCGCTGAAAGTTTTGCTGAATTCCATGCCGATAAAATCCGTGATACATTCCGCGTACTTCTGCAAATGTCAGTGGCGCTAACGTTCGCCGCCAGCTGCCCGATCGTTAAAGTGGGCCGCATGGCCGGTCAATACGCCAAGCCAAGAAGTTCCGATACAGAAACAAAGGGCGATGAAACGCTTGCCAGTTACCGTGGTGACATCATCAACGGTATCGATTTTAATGAAAAGGCTCGCGTGCCGGACCCGGTGCGTATGACCAAAGGCTATAGTCAGGCTTCCTCAACACTGAATCTGCTTCGCGCATTTGCCCAAGGGGGGTATGCCAACCTTAA
>JANQJN010000152.1 GCA_028281625.1 Emcibacteraceae bacterium
GGAAGGTGGGCGTAACTTTGCCTGCGGCCATTGCCAGTGGATTCAGTACCCATAAGGCGGGCATTCATTCGGTCCTGCATATAGCCGACAAGAATGCCGTCTTCGATCAGTGTGGTGCAATTTGTTGAGGTGCCTTCATCATCGATGGTCAGGGAGCCGCGGCGATTTAACATGGTTCCATCATCCACCACGGTTACTCCCTTGGCGGCAACTTGCTCGCCCATAAGTCCTGCGAACGCGGATGTCCCCTTGCGATTAAAATCACCTTCAAGCCCATGTCCAATAGCTTCATGAAGAAGCACTCCAGGCCAGCCCGGGCCCAAAACCACATCCATCTCACCAGCGGGTGCAGGTACACTATCCAGATTTAAGATGGCTTGCCTTATGGCGTCATCCGTTTGGGCTTTCCAGTTTTCCGTTGTTAGGAGTTGCTCGTAACTATATCGACCGCCAGCTCCTTCATAACCACTTTCCATTCGGTCACCGTCTTTGGCAACGACGCTTACATTAAGACGCACCAGCGGCCTGATATCCTGAACTCGATGTCCGCCAGGTCGGATGATTTCAATCACTTGCCATTCGCCGGAAATGGAACAGCTCACCTGACAGATTTTCGGGTCCTGCGCACGCGCATAGGTGTCTATTTCTTCCAAAATGCGGATCTTGTCCTTAAAGGCAACGCCACCAAGTGGATTTTCATCACCATACAATTTTTTGTTTGTGCGTTGCGGCGGAATTGCGAGTTCTCCCCCATCTCCACTTCTCACACCTTGTACTGTATCGGCTGCTCTTTTAAGCGCGTCAGTGCTTAGTTCGGAAGAATGCGCAAAGCCAGTAACCTCATCAAGAATGCCTCTTAAGCCGAATCCTTTGGAGGTATCGTAGGCCGCATTTTTAAGTCTTCCGTCATCAAAAGAAAAGGTTTCTGACTGAGAATATTGAAGGTAAAGTTCACCATCGTCCATGCCATGAAGTGCTTCGTCGACAATGCGCTGTGTATGCAACGAAGAAAGGCCAGATTCGGCTTGTGAATCTGTGAAAAAATATGAATTATCAGATGAAGGTATGCTCATGTATGAAAAACAACTTTATTGAATGGTGAATAATTTCAAGACGATCATAGTATTATCTGCAATGATTGCCTTTTGCAAGCTCTAGAGAAAGTGCGAAAAATTAGCGATTGGTGCCTTCTCTTATATGTTTCAAATGTTAAAAGATTCTATTGATTTAAATCAAACGAAATAAAATTCTATTTTTTTGCATATGTGGTCTTGAGATCAGGCAAAATTCTGGTATAAACTCACCCGAAGGTCGTTTATTGTGGAGAAGGGGGTCACTTTTATAGATTTATAAAGGTGCTGTTCTTCCTGCAAATATTTCGACGTTAACGTTCATATCCGTATTTTAAGGGGTACATAAGAACATGTTGTTCAAAAAAACATATTTGATGCTTACTTCGCTTATAGTAACTATCATGACTGCTGGTATTGCGAGTGCACAAGAAGGTACTCTCCCGGCTGAAAATGGTCTTTATGCCGCTAAACCTGGTCAATTAGGATTCATGGAAGCAGCATCGCCGATCATGGAAGAAACAATTGCATTTCATGATTTGCTAATGTGGATCATTACAGCGATCACAATATTTGTGATGGTGATTATGCTTTACATCATGGTTAAATTTAATGCCAAGGCAAACCCGGTTCCTTCCAAAACAACACATAACACAGCACTTGAGATTATCTGGACAGCTGTGCCTGTTTTGATTTTGGTGGTTATCGCTATTCCTTCATTTAGACTTCTTTATAATCAGGATGTGATTCCAGAAGCAGATGTGACAGTTAAAGCCATTGGAAACCAATGGTATTGGACATATGAATACCCCGATCATCCGGACATTATATTTGACGCCTATATATTGAGTGACGAAGAAGCCGCCGCGGCTGGCCATCCTCGTCTTCTAGGCACTGATGAAAAGGTAGTTGTCCCAGTAAATAAGGTCGTTCGTGTACAGGTTACAGCAACTGACGTTATTCACGCCTGGACCATTCCGGCCTTCGGTGTGAAGATTGATGCTGTCCCAGGCGTGCTTAACGAGATTTGGTTTAAAGCAACCAAAGAGGGACTTTATTACGGACAATGTTCAGAGCTATGCGGTATTAACCACGGGTTTATGCCGATCATGGTTGATGTTGTTTCAGAGGCAGAGTATGACGCCTGGCTCATCGAAGCAGCCGAGAAATACGCATCTAATGATGCACCGCGCGGCACTCAGTTTGCTGCAGCGCAAAGCATAACAGAATAATTGGAGAAACCGAAAATGAGTTACGGTGAACACGCAGAAGGACACGGCGAACATCACGATCCAACAGGATGGCGTCGTTGGTTGCTTTCAACTAACCATAAAGATATTGGTACACTTTATCTGATATTTGCGATTGTTTCTGGCCTCATCGGCGGGATTTTCTCCGGTCTGATGCGCGCGGAACTAATGTATCCGGGTATGGAATTCCTGCCCATGCTTAAAGGCGGCGACGTAACGGCTGCCTATCATTATTTTAACGTTCTTATCACAGCACACGGCCTGATCATGGTGTTCTTCATGGTGATGCCAGCGCTTATTGGTGGATTTGGTAACTGGTTTGTACCGCTTATGATCGGTGCGCCGGATATGGCCTTCCCTCGTATGAACAATATTTCATTCTGGCTCCTGCCGGTTGCCTTGCTACTGCTGGTACTTTCAACAATGTTTGAGGGTCCTCCCGGACAGGTCGGTGTTGGTGGTGGATGGACGGTGTATGCACCACTCTCGACCACGGCGCAGCCCGGACCGGCAATGGATCTGGCGATCTTCTCGCTCCATGTAGCGGGTGCGTCATCGATCCTTGGTGCCATTAACTTTATCTGTACAATCTTTAATATGCGTGCCCCAGGCATGACACTGCACAAGATGCCACTTTTCGTTTGGTCGGTTCTTGTGACAGTATTCCTGCTTCTGCTCGCACTCCCAGTGCTTGCTGGTGCGATTACCATGCTGCTTACTGACCGTAACTTTGGTACGGGTTTCTTTGAAGCATCCATGGGTGGTGACCCAATTCTTTATCAGCATCTGTTCTGGTTCTTTGGTCACCCTGAAGTGTATATTCTGATCCTGCCAGGCTTTGGTATCATCAGTCACGTTGTATCAACATTCTCAAACAAGCCGATCTTTGGCTACCTTGGAATGGCATATGCGATGGTCGCGATTGGTGTTGTTGGCTTTATCGTGTGGGCTCACCATATGTTCACCGTTGGTATGGATGTGGATACAAAAGCATACTTTACAGCAGCGACCATGGTGATTGCGGTACCTACCGGTATTAAGATCTTCTCATGGCTCGGTACAATGTGGGGCGGTTCAATCCGCTTTGAAACACCAATGCTGTTTGCGCTTGGTATGATTTTCCTGTTCACCATCGGTGGTGTGACAGGTGTGGTACTTGCGAACGCAGGTGTTGACCAGTCAATGCATGATACATATTACGTGGTGGCTCACTTCCATTATACAATGTCAATGGGTGCGCTCTTCTCCATCTATGCCGGTTGGTATTACTGGATTGGCAAAATGAGTGGTAAACCTTACCCGCAGCTGATTTCCAAGTTGCATTTCTGGTTTACATTCATTGGCGTTAACGTGATCTTCTTCCCGCAGCATTTCCTAGGGCTTGCTGGTATGCCGCGCCGTATTCCTGACTATCCAGACGCATATGCGTTGTGGAACTACTGGTCATCAATTGGTTATGGCATCATGGCTATTGGTCTTGTGTTCTTCCTGATTGGTATGTGGATGACACTTGCTTCCAGGAAGCGTGTGGGTGACAACCAGTGGGGCGAAGCAGCGACGACATTGGAGTGGACACTGTCATCACCACCACCATTCCATCAGTTCAACGAACTGCCACGGATCAAATAATATATGGTCGCCGGGCTTCATTGCCCGGCCACTTTTAATTATGAAGTAAAAGTAACATGGACATTACATCGTCAAATCATGAGCTAAGCGAATATCAACTGCCAAGCGCAGGTGATTATTTTAGCCTGCTTAAACCGCGGGTGATGTCGCTTGTTATCTTTACGGCGTTTATTGGACTTTTGGTTGCTCCAGGTTCCATCCATCCGGTCATTGGTTTTACGGCGATTCTTTGTATTGCCGTGGCTGCTGGTGCCGCCGGATGCTTGAATATGTGGTACGAAGCGGATATTGACGCAAAAATGAAACGCACCGCAGGACGTCCGATCCCAGCTGGAAAGATTGACCGCGAATCAGCACTTCATTTTGGCGTGGCGCTTTCGGTCGGTTCTGTTCTGATTATGGGGTTAATGGTCAATATTGTTGCTGCGGTACTACTTGCCGTAACAATTCTGTTTTATGTTGTTGTTTATACCGTTTGGCTCAAGCGTCGCACACCGCAAAATATTGTGATCGGCGGTGCGTCCGGTGCTTTTCCGCCAATGGTAGCATGGGCGGCGGTAACAGGCGACATAAGTCTTGGAAGCATAACGCTGTTTGCAGTTATATTTATGTGGACCCCACCGCATTTTTGGGCGCTATCGTTGTTTGCCTGTAAGGATTATGCCAAGGCGGGTATCCCAATGCTCCCGGTTGTCAGTGGGGAGCTTTACACAAAGAAGCAGATCATGCTTTATACGCTGCTGATGGTGCCGGTCACCATCCTTCCTTGGTATCTTGGTTTCGCAGGAATTGTATATGGTGTAACCGCTGCGGTTCTAGGTGGCATGTTTATTTGGCTTTCCTATGCGCTTCTAAGCGATAAACAGTCGGTAGACGAGAATGCCGGCAGCGCCAAACGCGTATTTCTTTTTTCCATTTTCTATCTCTTTGCACTGTTCGCGGTACTGGGTATAGAAAATCTTGTTTGGAGGGTAATTTAATGCCACTTCATGATGAACATAAAAAGCGTGCCGGCAGGAACTATGCTCTGGCTGCAATACTTGGCGGGCTTGTCCTTTTGTTTTTTATTATTACGCTGGTAAAGCTTGAGGTTATCTAAGGCCATGAGTAATCACGCACAGCAAAATAATGTTCATACAAAAACGCTTCTGATGGCGCTTGGTATCGTATTTACCATGGCGGTGCTTGTTGCGGCATCCGTTCCACTTTATCAGATGTTCTGTCAGGTAACTGGAATTGGTGGTACAACCAATACGGCCGAATATGCTCCGGACGAGAGCATGATCCAGGACCGGGAAGTTACAGTGCTGTTTAATTCGGACATTAATGGTGATCTTCCGTGGTACTTTAAACCGGCGCAACGCAAAGTGACCGTAAATATAGGCGAAGAAGCCCTAATTTTTTATAAAGCCGTCAATGAAAGTGACGTGCCGGTAACAGGCGTTGCAACTTTTAATGTGACCCCCTTTAAAACAGCCTACTATTTTAACAAGATCGAATGCTTCTGCTTTACGGAGCAGACTTTACAGCCAGGCGAAGAAGTTGATATGGCGGTAAGTTTTTACATCGACCCTGAATTTGTCGAAGAC
>JANQJN010000179.1 GCA_028281625.1 Emcibacteraceae bacterium
GGTTCCGACGACTTCAGGGTGTCCTTTATGGCCAATCATTACGATCTCAGCACCTTGCCTGTCATACCGCTCCGCTTCCCGGTGAACTTTGCTCACCAGTGGGCATGTTGCATCGATATATAGCATTTTTCGGTTTTCTGCTTCCGCTGGAACCGATTTGGGAACGCCATGAGCGGAAAAGACCACAGGCTTATCATTAGGTACTTCGTCAAGTTCGTCGACGAATATCGCACCGCGCTTACGAAGCCCCTCAACCACATATTTGTTATGGACAATTTCATGACGCACATAAACCGGCGCACCGTATTTTTCCAGTGCCATTTCAACAATTTGTATGGCCCGATCTACACCGGCACAAAATCCCCGTGGGTTTGCAATATATAGGTTCATATTATTTTGGCTGCTCATAAGACGACCTTATACACGCTTAATCATCAAATTCAAACATTCGTTAGTAGGCAGCCTTAAAGCCGTTCATACATCCAACACACAATGCATAAGCATGTCCCGGATCATTGAGCAGTTTAAACACGGCGAGCTTCTCTGAGATTAGGTTCAATATTTTTTGTTGCTGCGTATTTTGCTGGCGGGAGGAAAAATCTTCTAGCTCACCAGGTGATCCAAACATTCTTGTGATAAGCTGAACCTGGAACGGCACTTCATCTTCCCAATATACCACTTTATAGTCTTCAAGTTCAGCACGCCTCACGGCAGCTTCGATCGCCAAGTCGATATTGCCCAAATGATCAACAAGTCCAAGTTCTTGCGCCTTTTTACCGCTCCAAACGCGTCCTTGCGCTATTTCATCCACTTGTTCGATAGTCATGCCGCGCCC
Source organism: Emcibacteraceae bacterium (assembly GCA_028281625.1). Taxonomy (GTDB): domain Bacteria; phylum Pseudomonadota; class Alphaproteobacteria; order Sphingomonadales; family Emcibacteraceae; genus Pseudemcibacter. The sequence goes on from JANQJN010000179.1 coordinate 836, forward strand.
TTCCGCAACAAGCGTGATAAATCGATTGTAGCCATCTTCGATATTGCTTTGAATGATGGTTTTAAGTTTTTCCGGCATCGGTTTATTGAGTCCAGCTGATACTAACGGTGTTGTACCAACACCATCGGTGGTAATACCTATCTCCGCAAGTGTTCCTTCCAAGTTCGGCACTGCTCCGAATATACCGATAGACCCTGTTATAGTCGTTGCGCTGGCCCAGATTTCATCGGCGTCTGCCGAAATCCAGTATCCACCAGACGCCGCGACAGATCCCATCGACGCGATAACAGGTTTTCCCGCTTCCTTAAGAAGCAAAACTTCCTGTCTAATAAGTTCCGAAGCAAAAGCGCTACCACCCGGACTTTCAACGCGAAGTACAACCGCTTTAACATCACTATCCTGTCTGGCTTCTCTAAGCTGAAAAGAAAGGGTGTCACCACCGACAGTTCCTTGTGGCATATCACCGTCCATAATGGCACCATTGGCATAGATTACAGCAACCACATTGTTACTGGTTTCCATACCATTAACGGTCTGCTTTGTTGAAAGATAATCTCTCATGCGGATCTGATTAACTCCAGTACCTTCATCGTCACTGCCTACATTTTCCTGCATGTAGGTGATCCATTGATCGCGTGTTTTTAGTCCATCAATCAATCCATTCTGAAGGGCTACCTGTCCAAGATCGCCCTTAAGGTCACTGACAATCTGATCTGCATTTTCAATCCCCGCGCGGATTACTGCTGCATCAATACTTCGTTCTCTCGCAACAGTCGAGATAAAGTCGTCCCAAAGACTATTGTATAGTTCCAGATTAGCTTCCCGCGCTTCGTCGGACATATCACTACGGATAAAAGGTTCCATCGCAGACTTATATTCACCAACGCGAAACAGCTGCACTTCGGCTTTTATTTTTTCAAGAAAACCCAGATAATAGTTTTGAAATCCGCCGTAGCCATAAAGCAGCGCTGCACCTTGAGGATGCATGTAAATTTCATCAGAAAAAGATGCCATCAGATAAGCAGATTGATCATATAGATTGCTATAGGAAACCACTTTTTTGCCGGCATCTTTAAACTCGTTGATTTTCTCACCGATATATAAAATTTTGGAAGGATATGCTCCGGCAAATTTATCGAAATTTAACACCAGCATATCGATCTCGTCATCATCTTTAGCAAACTCTATGGTTTGAATTACATGGCGAAGCAATGTATTTGACCCTAAGTCCCCTGCCAGCAACTGTTCGTATGGGTCATCACTAAATGATTCCTGCTCAACGATCGCACCCCGCAAATCAAGTACCAGCGCGCTGTTGTTTGGTTCGAACTTATCATCACCCGAATCAGAAAAAACATTTCCGACCAAATAGGCCGTTATGATCACCGATATTATCAGGAATAGCAGCGTACCAACAAACGATTGGGTATTTTGGACTAACTTCCAAAAAGATTTGATAAAACTCATAATGCCCTCTTGCGATCAATTTAGCAGGTAAAACAATCTATTACATTGTGATCACAAAATCACATGTTTTCAATAGATTAGTCAATTTATTTTATATAATGACTATGATTGACTCTTCAAGCAATCCCCTTATTATGGCGGTGTTATCTTCTTTGCGGGAGAGACCTTTTTAAGGCGCCGAAGGAGCAACCGCCCCGGAAACTCTCAGGCAAATGGACCGCAAAGATAATTAGCACTCTGGAAAGTGAGGCGCTTGCCTCCGCCGACGGGGTAAGCCTGATGAAGGTCAGGTCAAATCTCTCAGGCACCGATGACAGAGGGGGCACCGATGGTACGGGTTTGCGTACCAACAGTGCTAACTCTGGAGAAAATAGATGAGTGCAGACAGTAGCAACCTACTTCAAACACCACTTTTTTCACTACATGAAGAACTGCAGGGCAAGATGGTGCCCTTCGCGGGTTATGCCATGCCTGTTCAATACCCGCTTGGGGTGATGGGCGAGCATAATCACACCCGTGAAAGTGCAGGCCTTTTTGATGTTTCCCACATGGGGCAAGTAGTGATCAGTGGCGAAAAGGCCGATGAATGGCTGGAAACATTGGTTCCCGGTAACATCATTGATCTTAAACCTGGCCGCATCAGATACACCATGTTCACCGATGAAAATGGTGGCATATTGGATGACCTCATGATCACCAAAAGAGAAGATGATATCTTCATGGTGGTGAACGCTGCGTGCAAAGAACAAGACATTGCGCACATGCGGGCGCATCTTCCAGATCATCTAACACTTACCGAATTTGATGACCGTGCGCTGGTGGCACTGCAGGGACCAAAGGCTGCAGGGGTCACCGCACGGTTTGTACCCGGCGCGGATGAGCAGGATTTTATGTCCTATATGGAAGCGGACATCCTTGGCGTGCCTTGTTTTATCAGCCGATGCGGATATACCGGTGAAGATGGCCACGAAATTTCTATTCCTGCTGATAAAGCAGAGGAAATATGCCGTGCCTTGCTTGCGGAGCCGGAAGTGGAAGCCATTGGTCTTGGTGCCCGCGACAGTTTGCGACTTGAGGCGGGCCTATGTCTTTATGGCCACGACATCACCACGGAAACAACACCGATTGAAGGATCACTTCAGTGGTCCATTGGTAAACGTCGCCGCGAAAATGGTGGCTTTCCGGGTGCGGATGTAATTCTTGAGCAGCTTAAAAGTGCCAATGTTGATCGTAAGCGGGTCGGTATCCTGCCGGCTGGCCGTGCGCCTGCCAGAGAAGGAGCCGAAATTCTAAATGCCGACGATAATGTTATCGGTGTCGTCACAAGTGGCGGTTTTGGCCCAACATTTGGTGGCCCGGTCGCTATGGGCTATGTGAAAAGTGAATATTCAGAAAACGGAACGGATGTGTTTCTTCAAGTGAGAAAGAAGAAGTTGGAAGCCAAAGTGGCGGCCATGCCATTTGTTCCACAACGTTATTACAGAAAACCGAAATAGGAGGGAAATGTTATGTCAGTTTATTATTCAGAAGATCATGAATGGATCAGCGTCGAAGGCAATGTTGGCACGGTCGGAATTACCGACTATGCACAAAATGCTCTTGGCGATATCGTTTTTGTAGAAGTTCCCGAAGTGGGTGATGATTTTGCTAAGGGCGATGAAGTTGCTGTGGTTGAATCCGTAAAAGCAGCATCAGAAATTTATTCACCGGTTGCCGGCGAAATTACCGCTGTTAATGAAGAACTAGAAGATAATGCGGCGCTGGTGAACTCCTCACCGGATGGCGACGGCTGGTTCTTTAAAATGGCCATCGCTGACAAAAGTGAGCTTGAGGAGCTGATGGACGCTGACGGCTACAAGGCCTTTATCGCCGGGCTCGAGTAATTATCGAAATAAGGTTTAAATAGACATGCGTTATTTACCACTCTCAACCAATGACCGAGCCGCGATGCTTGGAAAAATCGGCGCAGGTGACATCAATGATCTTTTTGTTGATGTCCCGAAGCATGCCCTGCTTGACGGGCTTGTTGACCTGCCGCTTCATATGACAGAAATGGAAGTGGAACAAAATTTTGCGGCCTTTGCCGCAAGGAACGTTCCAGCCAATTCAGTACCTTTCTTTGTTGGTGCAGGTGCTTATCACCATCATGTGCCCAGTGCTGTGGACTACCAGATCCAACGCGGCGAATTTCTAACAGCTTATACCCCTTATCAGCCGGAAATTTCTCAAGGCACTCTTCAAACACTGTATGAATTCCAGACCCAGGTGGCACAGCTTACCGGTATGGAAGTGGCCAATGCGTCCATGTATGACGGCTCTACAGCCTGTGGTGAAGCAGCGCTGATGGCGCGGCGGGTTACCAAGAAGAAGAAGGTCGTAATCAGTGGCAATCTGCATCCTCAATATATTGATGTGGTAAAGAATGCGACTAAATATACCGATGATGAAATAATTGTAACTGACCGTACGGTCAATAAAAAAGAAGATATACTCGCATCTGTTGATGAAAACACCAGCTGTGTGATCGTTCAATATCCGGATTTCTTCGGAAACATAAATGATTACAGTGAACTAGCTGAAACTCTCCACGCCCAAAAATCACTTCTTGTTGTGGTCACAACGGAAGTGGTAGCTCTTGGCGCCATAAAATCACCAGGCGAAATGAGTGCAGATATTGTGGTTGGTGAAGGGCAGTCAATCGGAAACGGCCTTAACTTCGGCGGACCTTATGTGGGTCTATTTGCCACTCGTCAAAAATATGTGCGGAACTTACCAGGCCGCCTTTGTGGTGAGACGGTGGATGCAGATGGCAAGCGTGGCTATGTGCTCACCCTTTCAACGCGAGAGCAACATATCCGCCGGGAAAAAGCCACCAGTAACATTTGTACCAATGCAGGGCTCTGCACCTTGGCCTTTACCATTCATATGACCCTGCTTGGTGAAAAGGGACTTAGGCAACTTGCAAAGATTAATCATGCAGGTGCCGTAAAACTTGCGGGCATGCTTGAGACGGTTGAGGGTGTGGAAGTCCTGAACGATACATTCTTCAATGAATTTACAATAAGGCTGAGCAAAAATGCCGCCGATGTCGTTGAGGCTTTGGTAGAACATGACGTGATTGCAGGACTTCCGGTTTCGCGTCTATACCCAGATGATCCATTGATCGCAAATGACCTGATCATTGCAGTAACAGAAACAGTTTCGGACGACGATATGAACATCCTGGTCGGTGAACTTAAGGAGGTGCTCAAATGATGAACAATCAAGGACGCCCAACTGGCGTGGAAAATGCAGCCACCTCAGATCAAAAATTTCCCAGCTACACCGGAAGCAAAGGACTTTCACAGGTGGAAGGTCTGATCTACGAAATTGGTGATACCAACCGGACAGGCGTCGACCTACCGGAAGTGGACGAATTTGAAAGCCGCCTCGGCGGGATGGAGCGGACAGCAGAAATCGGCCTTGCCGGTCTGACCGAACCGGAAGCCATGCGTCATTACACGCGCCTAAGCCGCAAAAATTATGCAATTGATCTTGGTCTTTATCCCCTTGGATCCTGTACCATGAAGCATAACCCGCGCCTCAATGAAAAAATGGCAAGGCTGCCTGGACTTGGAAATATCCATCCTCTCCAGCCAGTTAGCACAGTTCAGGGAGCGCTGGATTTAATTGATACGCTGGCCCACTGGCTGAAAACATTGACTGGTATGCCTGCGGTTGCCATGTCACCAAAAGCAGGGGCCCATGGTGAGCTTTGTGGACTAATGGCGATCCGTGCAGCCCTTGAAGCCAAGGGTGACGCCAGATCCATCGTGCTGGCACCGGAAAGTGCCCACGGTACCAACCCGGCAACGGCAGCGCTTTGTGGATACAAAGTGAAGCCAATCCCGGCCACAGAGGATGGGCGTGTTGATCTTGACGCTATGAAGGAAGCGCTAGGACCGGATGTGGCGGCCATCATGGTCACAAACCCTAATACTTGCGGGCTGTTTGAGCGGGAAATTATTGAGATCGCTGATGCGGTTCACGCTATAGGCGGTTATTTCTATTGTGACGGTGCAAACTTTAATGCCATTGTCGGTAAGGTACGCCCAGGCGATCTTGGCGTCGATGCCATGCATATCAACCTTCATAAGACCTTCTCGACCCCGCATGGTGGCGGCGGCCCTGGCGCAGGTCCGGTTGTACTTTCTGAAGCACTCGCGCCATATGCCCCAATCCCTTATGTGGTGGCGGGTGAAGAATCCTTTGACTTGGTCGAGCATGAAGTAGCAGGCGGTGACAGTTTTGGCCGTATGACCGCCTTCCATGGTCAGATGGGCATGTTCATTCGTGCACTTGCATACATGATGTCCCATGGATCGGACGGTCTTGCGAAAGTCGCTGAAGATAGCGTGTTAAACGCAAACTATGTGCTTGAGTCCTTAAAAGATGTAATGACCGCTAGCTTTGAAGGCCCTTGTATGCATGAAGCGCTGTTTGATGACCGGTTCCTGAAAGACACTGGTGTCAGCACCCTTGATTTCGCCAAAGCGATGATTGATGAAGGTTATCATCCTATGACCATGTATTTCCCACTTGTAGTCCATGGCGCCATGTTGATTGAGCCTACTGAAAGTGAGAGCAAACAATCGGTCGACGAATTTATCGGCATGATGCGTCACTTGGTGGAAAAAGCAAAAGCAGGCGAGACAGAACGATTTACAGGTGCTCCTCACAATGCGCCGCTTAAACGCCTGGACGAAACCGGCGCGGCAAGAAATCCTGTTCTTCGCTGGACGCCTCCCGTCCCAGATGAAGAAGCCGCAGAATAAATAAAAAAGGCCGGGTAATGCCGGCCTTTTTTATTTTATGGTCGGAATGTCCATTTCATAAACAAAGCAGTTCTGAAGATTCTTATCCCAGGTCATGCGCTTGGTTAAGGTCTCTAATGCGCGGCCATAAAGATGAAGATGGCGTGTTGCCACGCCTTCTTTGATTTCAATCGCGTGGATATCGTCTTTAAGAAGGGCGATCCCCTGCCCTGGCTTCACGATAATTTCATCGGTCTGCTGAATGGGTCTTGGCCCCGCTTCAAGCGGTCCTTCCTCATCGGGCGTAAAGACATAGTTATATTCTTCACCGGCCACTGCGGTCACACAGGCCCAGGTGGTGTGGTTATGGGGTGGGGCATATTTACCTTTATTCATCACGTTCAAATATAACGCGTAGCTATCATCATCATCTTTTGAGATTAGGTAGCGGTTTTGCACCTTTCCATCTTCCGGTGCTGGAAACTCTGCTTCGTCCCAAATGTCCTCGCGTGCGGCAAAATCAATCATCACCTGTTTGATTTTATCCAAATTTTCCCGGCTTACATCCACCGGCTCCGCCATACTGCGAACAAATGCCATCACTTCGGCAACTTCAGTTTCTCTTCTTTCTGCGACTGAGCTCATTACTGATTTCCTCTGTATTCGATAAGTTTTTCTGCAATTTTCATTGAAAAATCATGATATGGCTGACCGGCTGTGTTCGACATCCACACAAATCCAATATCCAGGTCAGGAATCATAATCACATAGGCTCTAAAGCCGTCTGATCCGCCATGGAAAATGGTTTGGTATCCGTTTTGCTCGCGGCGCTGCCAGCTAAAGCCGACACGGTCGAATTGTTTTCCGTCCTTGCCCACTGCTGGCTCCCACATAGCATCCAGCGTTTCATTTCTAAGGATGCGATTGCCATCAAGCGTTCCACCATTAAGGTTGAGCATCACCCAGCGTGACATATCATCAATATTTGAAATCATCGTGGAACTGGGTGCATGCATCCGATTGTAAGGATAAACGTCAGCGATCTTTTTTTGTTCATCATTTGGTGTATGAAGACTGTTAAGCTTGGTCATGTCCGCTTCCTGGATCAGAAGCGTACTATTGATCATTCCGGTAGGGATCAGGATGTTCTGCAGTACATAGTCTTCAAATGAAATACCTGCCGCCTTGGCGATCACATCACCAAGCAGTTCGTAGCCGGTATTGCAATATTGATAAGTGGTTCCCGGTTCTTCGGTAAGGAATTTATGAGAAATAAAGTTGCGCACGAACCGTTCCAAAGCTTCTTCGTCATATTGCGGATCGTGCCATGGATCACTATCAAAATCCGGCATGCCGGAAATATGACTGGCGAATTGACGAATGGTGAGATCCTTGTAGCGATTATCCACAAGTACAAAATAGGGCACCACATCAACAACCGGCTTATCAACATCCAGCTTTCCCTGTTCATGAAGCTGCATCAGCGCCGTTCCCACAAAGGTTTTGGTCACTGACGCCATATGAAATAGGGATTCGTTGGTTTCCGGTTCTTGGGAGTATATATTTTTAACACCGTAGGTGTTTTTGAACAAAACGTCATCCTTGGAGACCACTGAAAAGACAAAGCCCTGAATTTCATTCTCAGCCATCATTTCTTCGATCAGCGGATCAAAGATTGCCCTCAGTTCCGCCTCGTTAGCCAATACTGAAAAAGGCAAAATGAAAATAGCGAAAATGATACTAGCGAGAAATCGTTTCACTGGTCGTCCTTTGGTTCTGTTCCCTTACCTACTTTTTTAGTATGCCGTGCGCCGATTTGCAATGTTTCGTGCCTCAATTACAAAAATATGGTCGATTTTATTTGTATTTTGAACGACAAACTGTCTTTAGTTTTAAAAACAACTGAGGGAGAACAAAATGACGCTTGAAATTTGGCTGTCCTTTTCCATCGCAACAATCGTACTGGTTACCATGCCGGGTCCTACAATATTGCTGACTGTAAGTTACGCTTTGGGACAGGGTAAGAATACGGCGTGGGCTACAGTTCCTGGCGCAATGGTGGGTGATTTCGTGGCCATGACAATTTCTTTGCTGGGGGCCGGTGCAATACTCGCGGCTTCAGCAACGCTTTTTACCGCACTTAAGTTCATTGGAGCGGCGTATTTGATATGGATGGGTGTTCAAATGTGGCGGGCTGACCCACGTGAGCTCAAAACCACAAAGCTTAAAGGAGTTAGCCAGCAGAAGGTCTTTAAAGATACGTTTCTGGTAACAGTTCTAAACCCCAAAGGAATCATGTTCTTTATAGCCTTTGTTCCCCAGTTTATTGATCCTGCAAAGGATACGCTCACACAATTTGCCATCCTTGAAGCAACATTTATTGTTCTTGCTGGAACATCTGTTTTGATGTGGTCCTTGGCTGCAAGTGTCATGCATTCAAAATTTCAGGAAAAACGCACGCAAACTTTGGTGAATAAACTAAGCGGAAGTTTTTTAATAGGTGCTGGTCTACTCACATTAACCGCCAAACGCGCAAATTAGTCATATCTTGACATTGACGTGTAAGTCTTTTTGCGGCTTTATAGGGAGGAAAGGGGAGAACTCATATGAATATTCAGCTAAAACCTGTTTACGCTGTTGGAGCGGGACTAGCCATTCTCGCGATGATAATCCTGGTCCTGTCATTAAGTTGGCGGGCGACAGCGCAGGACGCACCGCCACAAGAAATTCCCATGCTTCATCAATTGGTAAAGGATGTATCCGCGGAGCGAATTGAAGCGGATATTCGTACATTGGTGAATTTTGGCACAAGGCACACGCTTTCCGAAACAGGTTCTGATATTCGTGGAATCGGTGCTGCCAGAAGATGGATTTATGCAGAGTTCCAAAAAATCAGCGAAGAATGCGGCGGCTGCCTTGAGGTTATGTATGTCAGTGATACCGTTACCGGCAATCGAATACCGCAACCAACGGAAGTAGTGAACGTGGTTGCTATCCAACGCGGTGAACTTGATCCGAACCGAATGGTTTCTATGTCCGGGGATATCGACAACCGGGTGTCCGATCCGCTTAATGGAATTGACGAAAATCCAGGGGCAAATGACAATGCTACAGGAATGGCTGGCGCAATAGAAGCGGCGCGCGTGCTCAGCAAACACAAATTCCCCGGTACTATTGTTTACATGGGACTATCCGGTGAGGAACAGGGACTGTTCGGTGGTCAAATCGTCGCCAAATATGCTTTGGACAACAACTGGAACTTTAAAGCAGTGCTCAATAATGACATGATCGGCAATATCGAAGGTATCGATGGTGTGATCGACAACAGCACCGCTCGCGTTTTCTCGGAAGGAACACGCGATGTGGAAACACCGGAAGAAGCGCGCGAGCGTCGTTTCAGTGGTGGCGAGGTCGATAGCCCTTCCCGTAATATTGCGCGCTTCGTGGATCGACAGGCCGATAAATATATACCAAATCTGGATATTATGATGGTTTACCGGCTTGACCGCTTTGGCCGCGGTGGTCACCACCGCCCCTTTAATGCGGTTGGCATTCCAGGGGTGCGTATCATGGAAACACATGAACATTATGACCGCCAGCATCAGGACCTCCGTGTTGAAAATGGCCGTGAATATGGCGATGTCATTGAAGGTGTTAATTTTGATTATGCAGCAAAACTCACTGCGCTTAACATTGTGAGCCTTGCTGAGATGGCCTATGCCCCACCCTTTCCAGCAGATGTAAAACTGGAAGGCGCGGTGCGTCCATCAGCGGTTATCAGCTGGTCGCGCCCCGTTGGGGAGAAGGCAGAAAATCTGGCTGGCTATAAAGTTTATTGGCGCCTAACGGACTCTAATCAATGGACCAACAGCAAATTCGTCGGAAATGTGGATAGCTATGTGTTTGAAAACCTGGTGATCGACAACTATTATTTTGGTGTAGCATCGGTCGCTAACAACGGCGCAGAATCGCCGGTGGTTTTCCCTGGATCCATGGGATCCTTCGGTGGTTATGACAGCTTAAAATAAAAAGGCCGGGATAACCCGGCCTCAACTTTACGTTATGTCTTGAACAATGTCCGCATCAACCAATAATGTTGCGCCGCCAGCTGTATAGGTATGATAGGTCTCGCCATCAACGTCCTGATCGCCGCCCTGCACCCAACCCTGACCTGTAGAATCAACACTATCGAGCGCCGTACCATCTATACGTAGTTCATTATCACTATCGGTCACGTTTAACACATCCTGTATTGTTAGCGACAATGTGGTTTGGCTAAATGAACTAGATTCTAGTAATATATTTTCAAAATTTGTTGCGTTGATTAATGAAAGATCGACATCCCATTCTGGTACATCACGATTGTAGCTGGACAACCTCAGGGTATCAAAATCCGCTCCTCCATCAAATGTACCATCAAAATCACCATAAGAACTATTGAAGCCTAGAACATCATTTCCCGCTCCGCCATCAACAATATCGTCGCCAGGGCCTGTTAAGAAATAGTCATCACCGCCTCCACCAATTAAGGTGTCATCGCCATACTCGCCGTATAGACTATTGTTTCCTGAATCACCTATGAGTACGTCATCAAACTGCGAGCCGTTAATGATTTCAACATCGATAAGCGTGTCACCGGCCGCGTAACCACCAGAATGGATTCCTGTCTCAAGGTTTATATTTATTCCCTCTGGTGAGCGATAGTAGGTAACTGTATCATTACCATCCCCCGCATCAATGAAATCACTTCCTTCCGAGCCTCTGATATAATCGCGGTCGGTACCGCCGATGACAACGTCATCTCCGTCGCCCGTATATACATAACCGCGACCACCAATATTTATGACATCATTGCCGCTGCCTGTGGCAATATATGCACGGCCTTCACCCGTATTTACTTGTAAATTTTCAGTACTATTGATGTCGTTAAATGCGGAGGTGTCCCCTGAACCATCGTGTGGATTCATTTGATAAACATTCGGTATTGTTTCGAAATACGTTGTGTATTGAGGAGCTTCAAATCCATCTAATGTTCCGATCTCCATTGCCACAAATACAGTTTGATTGTCACCATTTGTATCCTCAGCAGAATAATGAAAATAAACTTGATCATATCCCAAGGCTACATAATTGAAGCTCCAGTCCGATTGCGCGACCAAAGTATCATTGGACGATCCTGAAATTCGGAATATCCCACCATCATCATTAAATTGCGCAACGTCATCAGCAGATAAAGACAAACTTTCGGCATTGTCTGCACTTAGTTCGATATGTTCGATTGATGTGGCTTTTATATCTCCAAGGTCAACCACAAAAGGCGTTGCAGCATGATCACCATTTATACATAAAGTATCGTACAGCTCTCCACCATCAAATGTATCTTCGATTTCTGATCCATCTCCTTGAT
>JANQJN010000029.1 GCA_028281625.1 Emcibacteraceae bacterium
AATATAACCACAGCTGGTCCGGTTGTTACGGCCGCGCCACCAGTTGAAAACAACGCGGCAGCAAATCTACCTGCCCAGAACACAGCGCTAGGCGTTGTCTCCGGTATTATAGTTGACGCACAGCAATCAAGCGCCATCAATCCAACCAATCCCGTGGCCGCAGCGAACCCAATCGCTGCAGCGAGCTATGCTCAACAACCTTCAGCAGCGGCCAAGACAGGAAAAACAGTTAGCCAAGCGGCAGTGAATAACACTTATTATTTGGCGACGCCATCTTCTGTGCTTAAGTTTACCAGCGATACCCCTCTGGTCGCGGGCACCATTGTGAGCTTTACTGTCTCTCCTCAATTAGCACCTGAAGCAACTGGTCAGCCTACTCCTAATCCGGCTCAATCACTAAATCCGGCGGTGTCCAGTACAAATACTAGTGTGACTTCCACAAATCCGGCCGCGACGGCAACCGCAGAAAACACGACCACACAATCACCAACGTCGCCAACACCACTCAATTCAATCGCACCGACACTGGCTGACCGTATTGACCAGTTTTTTCCGCAGGAACTTGATCAACTCACTGAAGAATGGGGCAGCATCAGCTTGGCCATGAGTGCGTTGGCCAGTACCGCATCAACCAGCATGGCAGCGATAATGGCTAGCCGCATTCCCAATATGCAATCGCCAGAACAGCTTTCTTCGACGATGTTCTTTTTCTTAAGTGCGTTAAAGTCAGCTACACCGGCACGCACATGGATGGGCCCGGACGTGAGCGCAAGACTAAAGAAAATTGGTGCGGCGCGAACAATTGACCGCATTGATCATGACTTTAGCCGCATCGCCCGTGTTGGTGCGGAAGTGGCGGCTGGCGAATGGCGTCCCTTACTTATTCCCGCTCAAAGCGGTCAGGACTATATGGCCATTCCAATGATCATTAAACACATCGGCGGCGAAGAAAAAGAAGGAGCCGGACAACACGAACAGGCAGACCCTGAAAATGATAAGAATGCTACCCGGTTCATATTAGAAATCAATTTTAGTGAACTTGGCCATGTGTTGATAGACGGTCTGCTTAAGAAAAACCGGTTGGATATTATCCTGAAATCAAACGAACTGATACCCCATGCAGTAAAAAGTAAACTGTCACGAAAATTCACCGATGCCATCGAAAATTCCAATTTTGATGGAGAGCTGGTTATTATTGACAGCGCACCAGCCGAAATTTCTGTTCGCAAAATGATCGAACAACTGACGCACAACGCCAAATTAGAGAAAAAAATTTAAATGAGTGATCTTATCAACACCTACTCCGTTCCCGACACCCGCAAAGATTGGCTGTTTATGGTTGAAATAGAAAGCCCTGCGTATATTTCTGTGACGCTTATACCTGATAAACTTTCTGCTGATCATGGATCAATTCGTGACTATCTTAAGTTGAAAATAGGCCAGTCCTGGCAAACACCGGACGATATGATTCTAACCGTTATTGAAGACATTAATAATGCGCTGGTGCCAAAATGGCTGGAAGTCATCTATGAAAATGATGGGGTGACTTTAAAAGTAGAAGATAGGCAGCCCGGAATGGAAGATTTAAAACTGCCATAAAAAATCAACTGGAACGCTTATGGCCCGCGCGAAACTGATTTAGCGATATCTCATCAAGCCTGTCTTGCTCTTTTCTTTTAAGCTCTTCTTTTTCGCGTTCTATTGCCCGTTGCTCCACAATTTCATACTTCTTAAGTTCCTTAAAGGCTTCTGCGAGCTCGTCTTTCATATTTTCAATCGACACATCAACTTCCGTGATAGACGCCTCAATATTTTCACGGCGGGTCATCACTGAAGAAGCGTAGTTGGCGTAATTGATATCGACCACATTTGATTTGGCAAGATTTTCCTGTTCACTGGCAAGATCGCTCAGAAGTTTTTCCAGTCTTTCGACCAGTTCTTCTTTCATCACTTCAAGTTCAGTGATCTGGCGGCGTTTTTCATCCACCTGCCATTTATGAAGTCTTATAATACCACTTAAGCTTCTTGCCATTACATATACTCTCTTAATTCCTTACCCTACTCCAGTGCATTACTTCTGCTCTTCTGGAGTCGTTATTTCAGGACGATTATGCAATATATTACTTAACAACTCGTATCCAGAGGCCAAATTACTTTGCTCATCCTTGGATTGACGCAAGAACCCCTCTAGTTCCGGATGATAGTGAATCGCTTCGTCAATTTCCTGATTGGCTCCCGGACGATATGCGCCCAGCCGTATCATTTCTTCCATGTCGTTGTAATTGGCCATATGTTGGCGCGCAACCGTAAGAAGTTCATTTTCTTCATCACTATTGCAGCCAGGCATGGTACGGCTTACCGAACGCAGCACATTTACCGCTGGAAAACGCCCCCGCTCCGCGATAGCGCGGTCCAATACGATATGACCATCGAGAATACCGCGCACCGCGTCCGAGACAGGTTCATTATGATCATCCCCTTCCACCAAAACCGTAAACAAACCGGTAATCGAACCCGCATTTACACCAGGACCAGCACGTTCCAGTAGTTTGGGTAGTTCAGAAAATACTGTTGGCGTATATCCTTTACTTGCTGGTGGCTCGCCACCGGCAAGGCCAATTTCCCGCTGTGCCATAGCAAAACGAGTGACACTGTCCATTAAACACAGAACGTCCCTACCCTGATCACGGAAATATTCGCCCACCGTCAGTGTAAGATAGGCGGCCTGTCGCCGCATCAGCGCAGTTTCATCAGATGTCGCCACCACTACAACGCTACGCTTAAGTCCTTCTTCACCCAGATCGTCTTCAAGGAATTCCTGAACTTCGCGTCCACGCTCACCGATCAATCCGATTACCGTAATGTCTGATGCGGTATAACGCGCAAACATAGAAAGAAGGATCGACTTACCGACACCGGATCCGGCAAAGATGCCCATTCGCTGACCTTTGCAGCAAGTGGCAAATGTATTGATGGACCTAACCCCCAAATCCATCTTGCCCTGAACCCGGCCGCGTAAGTGCGCCGGCGGTGGTGTGTTTCGAACTGGATAAGCCACTGGGCCAAATGCTATAGGTCCTTTACCATCAATGGGCTCCCCCATAGCATTCACAACACGACCAAGCCACGCATCACATGGGTGGACATGAGCGGTATCACTATCAATAAAGGCCTTGCACCCGACGCCAACACCATCCAGTGTCGAATAAGGCATCAAAAGCGAGCGATCAGATTTAAAGCCTACCACTTCACAGGGAATGATTTGTTCACTGCGGGAAAGTATATTAACCCGGGAACCAATGCTCATGTTGCGCTGCGCACCGGCCACTTCCACCAGAAGACCTTGTATGCCCATAACACGGCCATAGATCTTATTGGATTGGATTCGTTCTATTTCGGTCTTTAACGTGTGCAACGGACTGTTTTTTCCATAGATTCTCTTGAATTTCGGCCTATTTTACGATTTTAACCGGCAAAAATCCAAAATATTAATTCAAAAATTAACTTTATTTATTGGTAATTTATTATAATTTATTTTCAGCATGAAATCAAAAAAATTATTTAATTTCAACGGTTTAATTTCATTAAAATCGTTCATAAATTATCAAGATTAATTAAGATCGACTTACGATATATGCGTTTTTCTGAAATTAGTAACCATTTATTAACCAGATATGTTAAGAATGGTTAACGTTAAATGGTTAACAAAGCCAAGAAATGGTTAATAATAATAAAAGAAAGGAACCTAATCATGCGGGTTTTACTCATAGAAGATGATCCTTCAACATCAAAAAGTATCGAACTGATGCTTTCAGCGGAAGGCTTCAACATTTACAGCACCGATTTGGGAGAAGAGGGTATTGATCTAGGGAAACTCTATGACTATGACATCATTCTTCTTGATCTAAATCTTCCTGATATGCACGGGTATGACGTACTCAAAAAACTGCGCCTGTCCAAAGTGAATACACCAATTCTGATTCTATCAGGCATGGTGGAACTCGAGAATAAAGTGAAGGGACTTGGTTTCGGTGCAGACGATTATCTGACAAAACCATTCTATAAAGAAGAACTTGTTGCCCGCATCCAGGCTATTATTCGCCGTTCAAAAGGCCATGCAGAATCAATCATCAGAACAGGCAAGCTTTCTGTTAATCTTGATAAGAAAACAGTTGAAATTGACGGTCAGCGTGTTCACCTTACTGGTAAAGAATATGCTATGCTTGAGCTTCTTTCCCTGCGTAAAACAACAACGCTTACAAAGGAAATGTTCCTCAACCATCTTTATGGTGGCATGGACGAGCCAGAGCTAAAAATCATCGACGTGTTTATTTGTAAGCTTCGTAAGAAACTGGCCTCAATCAGCGGTGAGAACTATATTGAAACCGTATGGGGACGTGGATATGTACTTCGCGATCCTGATGAAGACAACGGTTCTATTGCCGAAGCAGGTTAATTAAAACCGAACATAATAACCAAAAAGAAAAAGGCTAATTCATCAATTGAATTAGCCTTTTTTCTTGTTACGACACCAAAGACAAATTAGCTGGCGCGCAATTTCTCGATAACTTCTGCACTTGCATCGGTGGTAGAATAAAGCCCACGCTGCCCTTGTACCGGTTTAAATTTGTCAGTAATGCCCAATACTGTTTCAGCCGCTCCTAGGAATAGGGTGCCATCATCAGGCATTAATTTACGCATTCTTTCTAGCACATCTGATTTAGTCGGTTGATCAAAATAGATCAGTACATTGCGACAGAAAATGATGTCAAAGGATCCAAGCAGTGTAAAAGGATCAAGCAAATTGAATTTCTTGTAAGACACCATATCGCGGATTTCTTCTGAAATCTGCCACAGCTCACCCACCTGATTAAAGTATTTAATCAGCATCTGAATGGGGAGGCCGCGCTGAACTTCAAACTGCGAGAACAAACCAACCTTGGCTTTATCCAGCACTTCCTGAGATAAATCTGTACCAATGATTTCGATGTTCCAACCAGCGAGTTTTGCTTCCATTTCCTTTAGGATAATGGCGAGCGAGTAAGGCTCCTGCCCTGTTGAAGCAGCAGCACACCAAATTCTGATCTTCTTCTTTGCTGCTCTGCTTTCAAGAAGCTGAGGCAGCGCAAAATCCTTGAAAAGGTCAAACGGTTTATTATCCCGGAAGAAAAAAGACTCGTTTGTGGTCATCGCCTCTGTGATCTCAACAAGAAGGTCTTCCTTACGCTTAAGGCGAACCTCATTGACCAGATCATCAAGAGTTTCTAGCCCCCGTTTATGAGCAATCGGTGTTAATCTGCTTTCAAGCAGATATACTTTGTCCTTGGGCAGAATTAATCCAGAACGCTGCTTAAGCAGGCCACTGATCAATTCGAAATCTTCTGATCTCATCATTTGCCCCCCTTAAATAGTCGTTGCACTTTACTTCCCAATTCATCAAGCGGCAGTACCGCGTTACATATTCCGGCCGTACTGACAGCACCAGGCATACCCCACACCACACTGGATTTTTCATCCTGCGCGATAATAGTTCCGCCTTCATTGACCAAAACCTTGCTGCCTTCCAGACCATCCTGTCCCATACCAGTCAGAATTACACCCAGCGACGCAGGACCATATGCAGCCGCAACACTTCTAAAGAGTGGATCAACAGCCGGTCGACAGAAATTCTCAGGGGGATCATCATTTAATCTGATGACATATTTCTCATCTTCCTTTTCCACCGTCATGTGAAAGTCGCCAGGAGCGATATAAACTTTGCCGGCCTCAAGAACAGTGCCATCTGCGCCTTCGGCGCACTCTAGACCGGTCGCTTTATTGAGGTGCCCGGCAAGAATTTTTGTAAATGTTGCTGGCATATGCTGTGTGATAACCACAGGAACAGTTAGAGTATCCTTTAGACTGTTAATAAATTTGAGCAGTGCTTGTGGCCCACCAGTAGAGCTTCCAATAGCGATAATTCTCGGTATAACGCTGGAAGCTTTCGCAGTTTGTGGGAGCTTTAAAAGACTTGGTTTTTTTGAAACGTCTTGCTCAGGCACAGGCTTTGGTTTCACTTCGGCTTTAGAAACCTCTTCGTATAAATCAAGGCCCAATTGCTTACGTTTTGCTTCAGCGAGCATTTTAATTTTTTCAACAATCTCAGTTTGGAAGGATTGTGAAGTGATCACTTCTTTGTTGGTTGTCGGCTTTGGCACATAGTCTGCAGCGCCAAGTGACATTGCCTGCAGACTTACCTTCGCATTCTTGGAGGTAAGTGTAGAAGACATTAATACCTGAATATTAGGATTAGCTTCTAAAATAAGCGGAAGAGCCGTAAGACCATCCATAACTGGCATTTCGATGTCCAGCACAACAATTTCAGGATCAGTTCTTTCGATTGAATTTACAGCCACCTGGCCGTTTGCAGCACTGGCAACGACTTCGATTGCCGAGTCCGCGCTTAACCATCTGGACATCAACCCTCTGATGACAGATGAATCATCCACAAGCATAACCCGATATGGGCCCGGCTTGGATGCAATATTGTGTTTACTTTGTTCCAATGGGAGGCTGTTCACTTCTATAATAGTCCAACTTGTACAAATTTTGACTCGATGATTTCACGGTCAAAAGGTTTCATGATATATTCATCCGCTCCTGCAGAGATTGCAGCACTAATATGAGACATATCATTTTCAGTAGTACAAAAAACCACCACCGGCTCCGTACCACCTTCAGTTTTACGTAGGGCTTTGAGAAAATCCAGGCCATTCATCACCGGCATGTTCCAATCGAGCAACACAACGTCTGGCATTGATCCCTTGCAATTATCCAGTGCGTCCTGCCCATCTACGGCTTCTTGAATGTCAAAGTTTAGTTCTTCAAGAATTCTTCTTGCGACTTTTCTGATGATCTTAGAATCATCTACTACAAGACATGATTTCATTTTACTTTTCCAAAATTAAATGTTCATTTACCCCATCACGAACGGCTTAAGCCGCTGCTTTGGCTTCACCAAAAGAAAGCAACTTTTCAATATCCAGTATCACAAGTAAATCTTCGTCCAGACGGAAAATACCGGTGGAAACATTTTGCCAACATGCTTCAAGTGTAACTGGATTTTTTTCAAATGATTCCTCTGACAGGGAAAGCACATCTCCCACTCTGTCAATTATCAAACTGTAAGGCTCATTTTGATACTCAACGACTATATTCATTTCTTCGGAATTGTCTTCTCTATCTTCAAGATTAAGACGCTTTCGAAGATCGATCGCCGTCACGATTTGACCACGAAGATTTAGGACACCTGCCACAGCAGCTGGCGACAGAGGAATTTCAGTAATCGCCTGCTTGGAAAGTACGTCATGAACTTCCAGTACCGGAATGCCGCACATTTGCCCGTCCAGCCAGATCGTTACATAGTCATATTTATTTAGTTCTTCCATTTTCAATCCTTCAAATAATACTATTTACCAAACAACTTAAGCTGCTGTTTCCTGATCGGCGATTTGTTCTTCAATAGCTTTAAGAAGCGTATCGCGATCAAGTTTTTCCACATAATTATCAAATCCGGCTTCACGGCCACGCGCAAAACGTTTTTCAGAGCTGTGCGCTGAAAGAGCTACCATTGGAGTTTCCTGCCACTCACCAGCTTCACGAACTTCCTCAGCAAACGCATAACCATCCATTTCAGGCATATCAATGTCACTGACAATCAGATCAAATTCGTAGCCTTTTTCGCGAAGCTCAAGTGCTTCGTTAGCTGTGCTGGCAATGGTCACGTTATATCCAGCAGTTGCCAACAGCGGCTTGAGTAGATTTAGGAAAAAAGTACTGTCGTCAACGATCAGAATGTTCTTACGTTTTGGTTTGCTTTCAACTTCCGCTGTTTCAGCGCCAAGCTGCCAGTTATTAAAGGTTTTTTCAAAATAGTAAGCGATGTCGATCACTTCAGTTGCCTCACCATCGATAATAGCGGTACCAAGCTGACCTATTGCTTTGGATTCCAATTCAACATTAATCGTATCTTCTTTGATGTCGGAAATTTCATCTACAATCACGCCCATTGATTTCTCATCGTCGGTAAAGACGAGCATTGGCTGTCTTCCTTCTGAGCGAATTTCGTACTGATCATTGATCATCACCAGTGGCATTAGTTTGCCACGGTATTGCACCATTTTGGTTCCTTCAGAAATTTCGATGCGGCTCACATCGACTTCTTCCAGACGGGAGACAAGTGATAGCGGAACCGCACGTTTCGTATCACCACCAGCACGGAACAGTAGAATAGCTTCTTTATCATCGAAGTTAGAGACAAGGCTTTCTTCCTCATCATCACCACGCTGATCAGCAATATCAGACATTGCTTCATTGGCTTCTGTCGCAATTCCATTTGGATCAAGGATCATAATCACAGTTCCGTCACCCAGAATCGTATTACCTGAGAAGACAGTAAGATCACGCAGGATCGGTGCTACTGGCTTAACCACGATTTCTTCAGTATCAAACACGCGGTCCACAACAATACCGAATGTAAAGTCACCCACTTGCGTAATAATAATGAAGTCTTCATGGCTTGCTTCCTGCTGTGCTTCAACGATTTCTTCATCGGTTTCAAAACCAAGAATTTTGTTAAGATGCAGAAGTGGAAGCAGTCTGTCACGCAGTCTTAGCACTGGTGTTGAATTGATATACTCAATCGTATGCATTGAATCGCTTGATGCACGAACCAGCTCAAGAACACTGATTTGCGGAATTGCAAATCGCTCATCCCCAGATTCAACGATAAGCGCAGACACAATCGCAAGTGTCAGCGGGATCTTAATAAAGAATGTTGTGCCTTTACCTTCTGTTGATTTAAGCTCGATTGTACCACCAATTTTTTCAATATTAGTGCGTACCACATCCATGCCAACGCCACGGCCAGATACACTTGTAACTTTCGCAGCTGTTGAGAAGCCAGCGTGGAAAATAAAGCGCTGAATTTGCTGATCCGACATTTCAGCAATTTCTTCTTCTGTTGCCAGCTCGTTTTTAAGGGCTTTGGCTTTAAGTTTTTCAACTGAAAGACCTGCTCCATCATCGGAAATTTCAATGATAATCTGGCCACCTTCATGGAAAGCATTCAGGCGGATTGTTCCCGTTTCTTTCTTACCTACGGCGATACGGTCTTCGACTTTCTCAATACCGTGATCGGCCGAGTTACGGATCATATGTGTCAGCGGATCTTTGATAAGCTCTAGAACCTGACGGTCCAGTTCTGTTTCTGCACCCAGCATCTGAAGATCAATCTTCTTGCCAAGTTCCATCTGAAGGTCACGAATAATGCGTGGCAGCTTGGACCAGGCATTACCAATCGGCTGCATACGTGTTTTCATCACACCTTCTTGAAGCTCAGTGGTACACTGGCTCAGACGCTGCAGTGGAATATCAAAGTCATTGTCACCAGCCCGTCTAGAAATCTGCATTAGCTGATTTCTGGTAAGCACTAGCTCGCTTACCATGTTCATAAGATTATCCAGCACATCCACATTCACACGGATAGATTGGTTGGCAATACTACCTTCCTTGGCTGAACCTGCTTTTTTCGCAGCTTCCGGCTTCTTCTCTGCTGGGGCTGCTTTTTTCTTCGCTGCGCCAAGCATTTTTTCTGATGATTGATTATAAAGTTCTTTTACAAACTCTGCATCAATTGAAGAAAGACCAACTTCTTCAAGTACGCTTTCAAGATGCACAGTGGTATTATAAAATTGATCTTCCGCAATACCGGCATTAATAAAATTAGCAAAAGATACTTCAACTTTGTCATCAGCGCATTTCTCAGCCTCAATGGATGCCGTGAAGAAGTCTTCAACCGCTTTTTTGCTTGCGCGAAGATCCGCACCTTGCAGTAGTGCTTTAAGCGTAGCATCAGAATTAATGCGGTTATGGAAAAGATGCGAGATTACAGCAACCGTTTCAGCGCCACCAATTGACTCCATGCGACCAGAAGCAGCTGGTTCGTCAGCAGGATCTTCATCGTCTGGACCAGGGGCCGCAAGGAAGGCTGCTTCAAGTTCATCCAATGTAACTTCGCCAGGTACGGTTGGGCGTTCTTCCTCAACGACCACTACCGGCTCTTCTTCCACTTTTGCAGCAGGGGCTGCTTCGCCGGCAGCCATGGCATTTAGCTGATCAATGATCTCACTATCATCACCCGCTGGTTCTTCCTGTGTCTCCTCGAGCCCTTCCAGAATCTCTTTAATGCGATCAAGTGCTTTTAGGATAAGTGTCACCGCTTCGGGCGTTACCTCCATTTCGCCGTCGCGAAACTTACCAAGAACATTTTCACCTGAGTGTGCTACTGATTCCAATCGGGGGAGACCAAGAAACCCACAGGTTCCTTTAATCGTGTGTACTAATCTGAATATGTTATCAAGAACTGATTTGTTGTTAGGATCTTTTTCAAGCTCAACTAACTCAACGTCAACTACCTCGATACTCTCAAAAGTTTCCGTTAAAAACTCATTCAGTAAATCATCCATGCCAATTACCTTTGTTACTAGATTACGGGTATACCGTGCTCTAATCTCTATGAAATTGGTTAAAATGAGGTAAAGCTGGCACTATTTTTTCCAAAATTTTTATTTTGAATTAACGGCCTTCACTGGAATTCTTGGAACGATCAATTAAACTTTGGCACTAAGAGTAAAGCTATTTTCATTGTGATCTATATATTCTACCTTGCTATTCAATTGCTTAGCGACATTCGAAGCAAGATACGCAGGGGCGATTTTAGGATCCATTTCAGCATCCCCTGCTTCGCCACAAATCATTAGTCTTGCTTTGTCTTGAAAGATCACCCGCTCTGCACGAACGGTTACTTCAAGATTAACTTTATCTGCCTGTACTGCAAGACCCACCATCAGATCTCCACCGCGGATTAAGCTTTCACTGGCGACGAGAATTGTATTGAGAAGCAATTTGACAGCGTTTTTGTCGAGCTCACCGATTTCAGCATTCCAGGTCAAATTGATCGGTGAACCATCGAAAAGTGCGACTGCCGCATTACGAGCATCACGGATCGGAACCATGGCACCAATCCCGCCGGCAGCACCAAAAGCGAGACGGTAAAACTTAAGCCTATTTGACGTTTGATTAGCACTCGATTCAAGAAGCTTCATGACTTCGAGACGCATAGCTTCATCATCTTCATCACCCAGTATTTCGATTCCATTGGATATAGCACCCACGGGACTGATCAAATCATGGCATAATCTCGAACATAAAAGGGCAGCAAAATCGAGTTCGTTCATAAACAGACTTTCTTTCTTGTGGACTTTAAGTTTACGCACATATAATAACCGGAAGAATGAAAACAACAAGCCATATATCCACTGAATTAAATCAAGCGAACAATTAAAAATGAGCAACGAAAACTATAGCCTTTATTACGACCTTCTCAGAAAAACTGCCGTTGAAGCAGGTGAGAAAATACTGAAAATTAGAAACGACAAACTAGGTGTCACCATAAAGGA
>JANQJN010000092.1 GCA_028281625.1 Emcibacteraceae bacterium
TCGCGTGCGGTTGGTTCATCACCACCGCTACCAATGGCACCGAATATTTTTCGGAAAATGCCGGGTGCCAGGGCCATCAGCGGATTGATGTTTACATCCGGATCCTCGATTGATCCCTGCATGTTATAAGTTGCCGCAAAAACCCCTTCTCCACGACCACCCGCAAGCAATGTTCCAAGAAGCGGAATGTTACTGAGCAGCGAGTTAAGACCGTAGGCCGGAATGATGGTACCACCAAGGGAGACCTCATCAAATTTCTGATCCACGTAACCATCAATGGTAACGCCCAGGGTTGGCCCTTTTGCACTGCCGGATACAAAGGTCATCACATCATCATATTGGGTAAATTCGCTTTCAAAACTTTCAAAGGACAGGCCGTTTGCTTCAAGTTCTTCCTGGGCTTTGGCAAATTCCTTTTCTTTTAAAAGCTCGCTAAAGGCTGGCGAATTTGCGACACTGAAATTGCCAGCTGTAATATCCCCAACAATAGAATAGCCTTTTTCCAACCTTTCCATGTCTGCGACAATTAGCAAGTCCCCCTGATCCCCGCTCGTAAAGAAATCAAGAGAGCGCAGGGCCTGCCCCGCATCATTGGTTTCAAAGGTAAGTTTCTGTGGTGCTGACGGATCTTCGACGGTGGCGATAATGATCGAAAGATTTCGGTCTTCGTTCCATTTTCCGCTATAGCCAAAGTCAATCACTTCGTTATTGAGATAGCCGGTGAGCACCGTGGTCTCCTGCATTTCAACCGCGTTATACATGGTCACATTGGCCACAGATCCTGCAAGGTTAAAATCAGGAAGATCCGCTTCTTCGCCTTCTTTAACCGGATTAAGAACAATATCCATAATTGGGATCGCATCAAAGCGTTCGCCTTTTATGGAAACCTGATAAAGTCGATTGGGATCATCCCATTCAAAAAGACCACTGAAGTCGTGCAGCAAGGTGCCTTCCTCATCCAACATTTTGAGGTCCTGTATATAAAGGCGTGATGTACGCTCACCATCATACACCAGTTGAAGACCAGACGTCATATTGTCCGATTTAAAGGCAATGTCATTAACATTGATCGTGCCGGTACCGTCAAACCGAAGCGTATAATCAGTTGTCGCTGGTTTTTCGAGCTCCTTTACCCAGCCCAGTGGTTCGAAGGTAATTTCTGTATTGGAAAGTTCGAAATTTCCTGTCCCAGTTTTTAGCGCTGAGCCTTGACCAAGAAGTGTCAGTGTCGCCGCTGCTGGACCGTCTACATATTCTTCAAATGGTAAGCTTAAATTGTTCCATTCTCCGCCTTCAATATCGCCAGCGATGGTATAGCTTGTAGGAAATTCTTTTTCTTTGGTGAAATCCTCGGTCCATTCCGCAGAAAAATCAATTCCATTTAGCACAATATCACCGGTTGATATGATCCCTTGACGATTCACTGAAAGCGCCATAGTACCTTCCGAAATGGTAAGATCATCGGTCACTTGCGGGATGGCAAGATTTTCAATATCCGCCTGAACGTCGAAATCAACTTGGGCAAATGTAAGCCCGCTTATCAGCGGAAAATTAAGCTTTAAATGGGTTTGTGCGTCACCAAGCACACTATCTTGTTTTACCCCATACTGGCTTGGATACCCCAGTGGCTGGTGATCGATCACTTTAAGAATTTCTTCAACGCGGCCACTGAGTGGAATCTCAAAGTCGGCAACAGACTGGCCCCTCATGGCGATATCATTGAAATTGAGCACGGCGTTTTCGACACGCACATTGTCAATATCAGCTGTATCGATTAGCAGAAGGAAATGATTGAGCCTTAACGTTGCACTGCCTTCAAGGTTCACCAGCAGTGGCATGGGTTTTAGATAATGTGTTGTGCCTTCGGTAATATCAAAATTAAATATAAAACTGTCATCGGGCAATTGATCTAGCGCCCACATTTCCGGCTTGATATTTACATCAATATTGCCTGTGGTGATTGTTCCACCGGTGATGTTATTTTCAATCCAATTGCGGGCATTTCGAAGGAGTTCCGGTGGCCAATATACTGCTAAATTTGTAAGAGGCATATCCCCAACTTCAGCAGTAAGCACAATATCGGGATTACTACGCATGCTGCTAATGGTTCCTTCAGCGCTCACTTCTGCACCATCAAACTGCAAGAAAAATTCGTCAATTTCCAATCCGTCCGTCGCTGCCAAAAACTGACCGCTTAAAAGCGCTTCATCAATTTTAATCGGTGTGTTGTACAAATCCGCCGGGTTGATCCATCCCTCACCCACATCAATTTCAAAATCAAATACCGGAAGATCGAAATTCTTATCGACATAAAAATCAATTATACCTGCAACGGGAATATCCAGATTGGAAAGGGCAGCAAGTCCTTCAACTTCGCCAGCCACCTGCCGGGGTATAAAGTTTGAAAATCTGATTTGTGTGGTCGCTCTTTCTTGCGGGATACTATATTGAATTGACATGTGAAGCGGAATGTCATTTTCATCTTCAAAGTCGATTACGCCCTCGAGAAGAAGGCTTAACCCATCATCGATCCTTTTAATATCGAGTACTGCATCCGGTATTTGCCACACATCGCCGGATAGTTGGTCCGTTAAATTAATTCTGGTTTGATCCAGCGTAAGTTGTTGGAGATAACCGGTAGAACTTAGCGTACTGGGCGGGGCGAGAATTTGCTTTGTAAGACGCGGCACAAGATCCGGTGAGTTGTTAAACTCATTTAGGTAAGCCCGCATTGACGCAATAAAGGCATCCTGATCAAAAGGCTCCCCACTCCAGGCGTCAGCGGGAACCTGTACATCCAACTCCAGACCACTAAACTCAACAAAGGTCGGCGCAAGCACACCGCGGAAAATTGCTGTTGGGCTAAACTGCATTCCTGCCTGTGGAATATTAAGTGCAAGCCCTGTTTCAGGATTGTCGATATTTATGTTCAGAAGGCGAACTTCAAAACTACTGTTTCCGGTGGGGTTATTGTCGGCACTGCGCCAGGTAAGGATACTTCGATCAAACAGGATATTCTGCCCGATACCCTGTTCAATCAGTACATTTCGAAGTAAAGGGGAATAGCCGTCCAGTTCAACCGGCCCATTGCTAACGCGCCAGATAAAAAGCAGCATTGCTATGGTAACAATCGCCATAGCAGACACAAAAAACTTTACTGCATATCTGCAAAATTTAAGCAATATAAAATTCTCATTTCCGAATTATCGACACCAAAAAATAGCCATTCAAGGCAAATAGTTTATTTGGATCAAAGTCATATTGATGCTACTTATAAAGAAAACATGTCAATAATATGATTTTGGAACCCCTTTTTATGTCGAAGATGTCGCCAGTTACATCATTTAACTCTACATATTTCCCTAAAATTTCTGACGAAACGTTTGCAAATCAGAAGCTAGCGGATTTTTGCGAACTTTACAATGAAACTTATCCCCTTGAAATTAAAAAGTTAATTAGTAACGACGAATATAAAAAGCTGCTGCTCGCAATCTTTTCAGCCAGTCCATATCTGACACGTTTACTCTTTAACAATCCTGAATTCGTCATAAAGCTGTTTGAAACACCAGCAGCCGCAGTACTTGAGGAAGTATTTTCTTCACTTCTTGACGAAACCTATACAAGCATAAGTCAACTTATGACAGCCCTGCGCAAGGCAAAGGCTAAGGTCGCACTAATCGTAGGTTTGACAGACCTGGCCGGTATCTGGCCCCTTGAAAAGGTCACCAAGGCATTAAGCGATTTTGCCGAACTCGCCCTTAAAATATCTGTAAATCACTTGCTCAGCGAAGCCATTGCTGCTGGCGAGCTCGATCATAAAGCAGCTAAAGATGTCGGACGCAATTCCGGCTATGTGGTGCTGGGAATGGGCAAGCTTGGTGGGTTCGAGCTTAACTATTCCAGTGATATCGACCTTATCATTCTGTTTGATCTTGATATCGTGAAATACACCGGGCGTCGCAGTGCACAAGATTTCTTTGTAAAGCTCACACAAAAGCTGGTGAAAATAATGGCCGACCGTACGGCCGATGGCTACGTGTTCAGAACAGATCTTCGGCTGCGCCCTGACCCAGGTGCGACACCGGTTGCACTATCAATGGAAGGAGCAGAAATTTACTATCAAAGCGTCGGGCTTAACTGGGAACGAGCGGCGATGATTAAAGCCAGACCCGTCGCGGGCGATATAAGTGCAGGATATGCTTTTCTGGAGCGCATTCGCGGCTTTGTATGGCGAAAATTTCTTGATTATGCCGCCATCGACGATATCCACGCCATTAAACAACTCATTCACCAGCATCATAGCCATTCCAACATCAAATTGCGTGGTCATGATGTAAAACTTGGCCGGGGGGGCATCCGGGAAATAGAATTTTACGCGCAAATCCACCAACTTATTTCCGGTGGACGTGAGCCTTTCCTGCGCATTGCGCCAACCTGCCGCGCACTTAACGCCTTACAAAAAAGCGGCAAGCTGGATAAAGCAGAAAATGAAATTCTTCAGGAAGCATACGTGTATTTAAGGACCCTTGAGCATCGCCTACAAATGGTCAATGACGATCAAACCCACGAACTTCCGACATCTGATGAGGATATCAGCCGAATAACGTATTTTATGGGGTATGATGATCGCGACACTTTCGCAGTCGAACTTTTAGATCACCTTAACTGCGTACACGATCTTTTTAACAATCTGCTTCAAGACACAAACCAAACCGAAGAAGATAAAAGCCTGCCTTTTCCTGTGGATCAGTATCATCCCGAAACACTTAAGGCAATTGAAGATGAAGGATTTAAAGAACCTAAAAAAATATATGAACTCATTCAAAACTGGCAGCTTGGCCGTTACCGGGCGTGTCGAACAGAAAGAGCAAGAGCCATTTTGAAACAGTTGGTGCCTGACATTCTTAGGGCCTTCGGTCATTATCAGGACCCGGACGCGGGACTTGTTAAATTTGATGATTTTCTTTCCCGGCTGCCCTCAGGGGTACAGCTTTTTTCCTTCATAAAAGCACAGCCATGGCTGTTGGATCTATTGGCGCAGATCACGGGGATCGCACCATATCTTTCTAATCAACTTTCCAGAAACCCACTGCTTCTGGACAGTGTGATTAGTACGGATGCCTTTAAGGAAAAATCCACACTAGAAGCACATGAAATAAGCCTGAATGAACAATTGGCAACAGCATTGGATTTTCAAGATATTCTGGAGATTACGCGAAAATGGGCCAACGAAGGAAAATTCCAGGTTGGACTTCAAATCCTGCGCGGCGGTACGGATGTAGCAAAAATTGGTGAAACACTCACTCATATTGCCGAAGCATCCCTGACGGTGATGCTTCGGCATGTGAAGGCGGAGTTCGCAAAAAAACATGGCACCATTAAAGGATCTTCGCTTTGTATCCTTGCGATGGGCAAACTCGGCGGACACGAGTTTACCACTACGTCAGACGTAGATATGATTTTAATCTATGATGCAGAGGATATGGATGCTCTTTCAAATGGTGACAAGCAGCTGACCGTTAATCATTATTATGCGCGGCTCTGTCAGAATTTTATCAACAGTATCACCGCGCTTACCGGTGAAGGTAAGCTTTACGAAGTAGACATGCGCCTGCGGCCATCGGGTACAGCGGGGCCTCTGGCAGTATCGATCGAAAGCTTTAGCGATTATCAAAAAGGTCAGGCCTGGACATGGGAACATATGGCTTTGACCCGAGCACGGGTAATTTCGGATGAATGGCCGTTACGAGAAAAAATCGAAACGCTTATTGGCAACATCCTTAGCCACAAGGACCGCGATCAGGACAACTTGCTTCATGAAGTGGCAAAAATGAGACTGCGGCTCGAGGACAATTATGCAACTGACAACATCTGGGCTATGAAATACGTGCGTGGCGGCATAATCGATGTTGAATTTATCTGCCAGTATTTGCTGCTAAAACATGGCTCTGAAAAACCAGAAATCTTGGAAAAGAATACCTACAAGCAGATATTGATGCTTTCGGACACAGGTATTCTTGATATGCGAGAAGGACATGATCTTTGCGATGCCTGCCACACGTTGCAAACGGTGCAGGTGCTCTTGCGGCTGTGTCTTGGCACAACGTCAAAAAATGATGAACGTTCTCCCGCGCTGCTTCAATCGCTTGCAGAGCGCTTAAAAACAACACCAGACCAGCTTGAAGACCTAATTCTTCAAAAACAGAAAACGGTGCTTGATTTATACGAAAAAATAATTGAAATTCCAGCAAAGAACTTAAAACCCCATGAACCCATTCCCCCACTTGAGAAGAAGGAAAAATAATGATCAACGTTGGTGACAAAGCCCCGGACTTTAATTTGCCCGATGAAACTGGAAACAATGTGTCCCTGGCCGATTTCAGCGGCAATAACATTGTGCTTTACTTTTACCCGAAGGACAACACGCCGGGATGTACAAAAGAAAGTATCGGCTTTAGTGAAGCAAAAGCCGAATTTGAAGCCCACGACACTATAATCCTTGGTGCATCACGAGACAGCGTTAAAAAGCATCAGAATTTTATCAAGAAACAGAGCCTCACTGTGAAGTTGCTGGTGGATGAGGAAGGCACGCTGTGTAACGATTATACCGTCTGGGTGAAGAAGAAACTTTATGGCCGTGAATATATGGGCATTGAAAGGGCGACGTTCCTGATCGGTAAGGACGGCATCATCAAAAACATTTGGCGTAATGTAAAGGTTAAAGGCCACGTTGAAGAAGTGCTCGCTGCTGCGAGAGAGTTATGACCCGACCGCTTTCAGCGTCAATTTTAGCAGCACTGAATGCAAAGGATGTGCAGCAAAAAATTGATCTCACCTTCCAGTGTTATAAAGACTGGAAAGAGGGCAATCTTGATTTTTTATTTGAACATCCAGCACCCAAAAGACCAGGGCGACCGGATAAGCCAGAACTACTGCGTCCCAAAGATATGCCACGACGCAGAAATGCAAAAGCACGGGCGGCCCGCATTGCCATGCTCCATGCCATCGCCCATATTGAACTTAACGCCATTGACTTGGCGCTTGATATTGTCTTGCGGTTCGGTCGCAGTATGCCTCGCGACTTTTCTGACGACTGGTTAAAAGTCGCTGATGATGAAGCGCGACATTTTGTGCTACTCAGTGACCGGCTTAAGGCATTTGATAGT
>JANQJN010000102.1 GCA_028281625.1 Emcibacteraceae bacterium
GGCATACCCGGTTTTACGATGATGCTATCAGCACCTTCATCAATATCCATGATCACTTCGCGGATGGCTTCATCGCTGTTAGCAGGGTCCATTTGATAAGTTTCCTTACCAGCTTTTAAATTGCCGGTGGACCCGACAGCATCACGGAATGGGCCGTAGAAAGCAGAAGCATATTTGGCCGCATAAGACATGATTTGTATGTTTGGTTTTTTGCGTGCTTCCAGCATATCGCGAATGGCGGCAACGCGTCCGTCCATCATGTCCGAAGGGGCGATGATATCGCAGCCTGCTTCCACTTGTATAAACGCCTGATTTACCAGGGCTTCAAGTGTTAGATCGTTATCTACATAGCCGTCTTTAATAATGCCGTCCTGACCATGGCTGGTATAAGGATCAAGCGCAACATCGCATATGATGCCAATGTCTGGAACTTGGTTTTTAATCGCTCTTACCGCCCGGCAAATAAGATTATCCGGGTTCACGCCCTCATATCCTTCGTCAGATTTGAGTTCCTCCGGAGTTTGCGGAAAAAGGGCTATCGCTGGAATGCCAAGCTCAATTGCTCCGGCAGCTTTTTCGACTGCCAAGTCTATGGTAACACGCTCTACGCCAGGCATGGATCCAACTTCCGATGAGATGTTATTCCCGTCTTGCACAAAAATCGGCCAGATTAAGTCCTTAACAGATAAACTGTTTTCCCGAACCAGGTCTCTCGACCAGCCCGTTTGGCGGTGTCGTCTTGGACGACTGCTTGGAAATGACCCCGCTATCATGGCGTGCTCCAAAAGTTTTTCAAAAATTATTTAAACTATTAACTCTTTGTAACCAAATTTTAACAGCTTGTTAGGTATGTTGTTATATAACACATGAAAATAAAGCAAAATATATTTATGAATTAGTAGGAATTAAGGATGTCACTAACACATCACAGTAGTAACCTTATTGGTGGTCACGAGACACAAGAAACGCGTACACGACATAATTTCCTGGAATGCCTGAGACTTATTGAAAGGCTTCACAGGAGAATGCTGGATATCGTCAAGCATCGTCTTGATTCAAAAGGAATGAGCGACATTAATTCCGTTCAGGCACTTTTGCTTTATAACATTGGGGATCATGAAATCACCGCCGGAGACCTTAGAAACCGGGGCTACTACCTTGGATCAAACGTATCTTACAACCTCAAGAAACTGGTAGAAGCTGGTTATATTCGCCAAGAACGCTCAGAGCATGATCGTCGTGCACTGCGCATCTGGCTTTCAGATAGTGGTAAAAACGTTTGCAATCTGGTAGGTGAACTTTTTGATGAAAACCTTGATATGGTGAAAGATCAAAATCTGTTTACCGATCAGGGTGTCACGGAGCTGCGCGACCGTCTTCGTTCGCTGGAAAGCTTCTGGACAGACATGCTTCGCTTCTCCGTCGAATAAGCACGATTCTTTTAAATAATATTGCTATTTCTGCACCCGAATTGGTAAGATTGCGCTTATCAGATGCAAGAATTGCGTAATTTTTTCTTCCTTTGTCGCTTAATCTAGGGTAGGACAGGGCGGATTGATTCTAGTGGAAAAATAGTAATGGATTACGACCGTATATTTTCAAATGCAATTGCCGACATTAAAGACGAGGGCCGTTACCGCGTCTTTATGGATATCGAACGCACCAATGGTGAATTTCCAAAGGCAGAGTGGCATACTGAAAATGGCGTAAAGGATATTACTGTCTGGTGCAGTAATGACTACCTTGGCATGGGCCAACATCCTGATGTAATCCAGGCGATGAAAGACGCGATCGATAAAGTCGGAACGGGTTCCGGCGGTACAAGGAACATCAGCGGTACCCATCATTATCATGTGATGCTTGAAAATGAACTTGCTGACCTCCACGGCAAGGAAGCGGGCCTTCTCTTTACATCCGGCTATATTTCCAACGAAGCCTCCATTTCCACCCTTGCTCGGCTGATGCCCGGCTGCATCATTTATTCGGATGAGCTAAACCATGCTTCCATGATCAATGGCGTGCTGACCGGCAAATGTGAAAAGCGAATTTTCAAGCACAACAGTGTCGAACATCTTGAAGAGCTGATCAAAGCCGACGATCCGGACGCGCCAAAAATCATCCTGTTTGAAAGCGTATATTCTATGGACGGCGACTTCGCACCAATCGAAGAATTTTGTGATCTGGCCGATAAATACAACTGCCTGACTTTTATGGATGAAGTTCATGCGGTTGGAATGTACGGCCCGCGCGGTGGCGGTGTCGCGGAGGAACGCGGCTTAATGGACCGTGTTGATGTGATTGAAGGAACACTCGGTAAAGCGTTCGGCCTGATGGGGGGGTATATTACAGCGAGCAAAGACATCGTTGACTGCGTACGCAGTTTTGCCTCCGGTTTCATTTTTACAACATCACTTTCACCGGCGATTACAGCTGGTGCTCTAGCGAGCGTGCGCCATCTTAAAAACTCAACTGTTGAACGCGAACGCCATCAAGAACGTGCGGCAACCCTTAAAAAACTGATGCGCGATGCTGAACTCCCGGTGATGCCATCTGTCAGTCATATCGTGCCACTTCTTGTAGGGGATCCTGTAATCTGTAAACAGGCGTCTGATATGCTACTTGAAGATTTTGGAATTTACGTCCAGCCGATTAACTTCCCGACTGTGCCGCGCGGTACAGAGCGTCTTCGCTTTGCACCTAATCCTCTTCACGATGATGAAATGATGGATCATTTGGTAAAATCCCTCAAAGTGGTTTGGGAAAAGCTCGATATCAATAAATACTGCCGGGCGGCCTGACGGAGCGATCAATGAACGAAGATGATTTTATCCTTGAGTTCATTGCCATGGGAAATTCAGTCAAAGTCACCTGCGTGGACCCTAAAACCGGAAAAGAAGTTTCAACCATCGGACCCGCCAATGCGCCTCGTTCTCAGCTTAGTCAGGCGGCCGTGAATAAGATGCTATATGTTCTGAATAAAGAACAATCGTAACATTCCCAAAACCGGTCATCATTACGTTCGCGCGATCGTTACTAAAAGGCTAATTATTTAGTAAAGTTTACCCTATGTGTTAGTGGCGAGTGTTGGGGGAGATTTATTAAGTTTAGGGATAGGCCTTTTTATCAGGTCCAATCCACCTATGTAAAAGCTGAATGCGGTACGGGTCTTGGTCTTCCGATTGTCGTGGAACCGGCTAATCTTCACGGCGCGAAACTTAAGATCCAGTCTGAGCCGGACATGGGTACTACAGTAACGATGACCTTCCCTGCCGCAAGAACAATTCGTGTCAATGCTGCTCCGCGGCAGTAAGTAACCACAAAATAAAAGATGCAATCCTTTGTGTTTCCATTAAACTGTCTATAAAAAAACAGGAGGCAAGGACGTGACGGAGGGGAGCAAGAAGTTACTCGGCTTTTGGGATATGATGAGCATTTCCCTTGGTCAAATTATTGGTACAGGTGTTGTGGTGCTCACCGGGATCAGTATCAGCATGACCGGCTATGGCGCCCCGTGGGCGTTTATTTTGGCACTTGCCATTGTGGCAATCCCCACCATTTGTATTGCTGCCCTTGGCTCCGCCGTTCCCAATACTGGAGGAAACTATACTTACGTTCGGGACATGCTGGGTTCGCGTACTTCCTTTCTTTACTTATCACTTCTTGTGGCCGGGCAGGTGATCCTGGCGAGCTATGCTATTGGATTTGCCGAGTATGCAGAAGCGTTATTTCCCGGCATTAACATGACACTGACCGCTGCAGTGATCATGGTACTTTGCTTTATTGCAAATTTGCTTGGGATAAAAACCGCTGCGCGTTTTCAAAGCATCATGGTTCTGGTGCTGGTTGGTTCACTGGTTTTTTATATTTTCTCCGGCCTTGGACATATAGATGACTATGGCCATTACACCATAAGCGAAAATGTCTTTCCCAATGGCTTTGGAGGCTTTTTTGCAGCTGCTTTCCTGCTTCGACTTAGTTTGATTGGTTCTGAATTTGTATCTGAATTTGGCGGCGAAATGGAAAACCCAGGCAAGACGATCCCTCGTGTTATGGGGCTTTCACTTTTGCTGGTCGTGATTCTTTATATCGGAATTGCCACTGTGGCGACAGGTGTATTGCCGCTTGATCAAATTCAGGGCGAGAACTTGGCCGCAACCGCCAAAGTGGTCTTTTCACCAGCGGTTTATGTTGCCTTTATAGGTGGCGGGATTCTTGTGTCGCTGGTCACATCTCTGAACGCCATTTTTGCCTGGTGTACACGTGGCCTATATATGGCAACGGAGGATGGATGGCTTCCCAAAGGGCTCGCGGTTAAAAACCGTTTTGGCACCCCTTATATATACCTGACTTTGTTCTTTGTCGTTGGTATCACGCCGATCTTGTCGGGACTAAGTCTTGAATATGTATCGATACTTGCTAATGCGGTGGGGGCCATATTTGGTCTGTTTCCTGTCTTCGCGCTTTATAATCTGACCAACAGAAAACCGGCGGCTTACGAGACTGCACCATTTAAACTACCGGTGTGGGCAACGAAGCTGTTTCCACTAATTGCAGTCGTGATATACGGCTATGGCATCTACAGCTCATGGGATTTTATTGGCCCAATGGGCTGGTACTCGTTGTTGGGATACACAGTACTGGTTTTAATTTATATTCATTTCAGAAAATCTTATATAACGATCAGTACTCCATAAAAATCAAAAGAAAACAATAGCAGTGTTGTTAATGATAGCTGTAAACTATCATTAACAACACTAAATGCTATTTCACTAAATTATCAGGGGCTGATAAAATTAACGGTGTAGGTCGCTGGGGTGGAGTATTTCAATCAGACAATAACATCATTTCCTGCAATCTAATAGATTGAGGTTAGTTTTCCATGCTGAGTTCAGTAGAGCATTGAAGCTGCTTCTTACGAAGATCAAGAAATTTTGTGGATTTAAAATATGAAAAAATTGTCAATTATTCCTTTTTTGTTTCTAATTGTAGGCTGTGATGTTGGTCCAAAATCTTCGTTGGGTTTTACTTTACCTGATGGTGATCCTTCCCTGGGAGAAAAGGCGTTCATTGAATTCAGATGCAACGATTGTCATGTGGTTTCTGGAAGGCCGGAGCTCTCGACGCGTTCTGATGCGAGCGCACCGATTATGGAGGTTAACCTTGGCGGACCCGCACCACGCATATCAACTTATGGCCAATTAGTGACGGCGATAATAAATCCGTCGCATCGTGCTTCGCAGGAATATTGGGCCGAACAACGCGGTTCTGAAAACGGTGTGGAAATGAGAAATTACAACGATATTATGTCTGTAACAGAGCTGATAAATCTTGTTGCTTTTATACAGGGGCAATATGAGTTTGAGCCGTTTACGCCTACTGAATATCGAGAGTATTAAATAGTGCCAATGTAGCCGGCGTTCGCACTTCCGTTTGCGGGAAAGACTAAATTGTGTCCTTTAGCACGGAAAGAACATGTTCAATTTCGTCCATGTCATTAAAGACTGATGGTGCGATCCGTATGCGATTTTCATAAACAGAAATCGTGATCGCCGCGCGCTGCAGTGCTTCACGTACTCTATCGCCAATACCGTCAAAACCGGCTACAACATATGGCCCTTTACTGTCCGTAGCCGTATGGAGAGGAATGCCTATTTCAGGTAATCCTTTTTTTAAGCGGTTCACCAGTTTCTGATTATGCGCATGAATATTTTCAACACCGACATCCAAAATATATTTAAGTGATTCTTTTGTTATCGCCACGCCCGTGTAAGAACGTGTTCCAAGGGCAAATTTGCCTGACGCTGTTTTCAAATAGCCAAATTCGTCCCGTTCCAAATCTTCACCCGCACCGAAGCTGCCGAACTCCGTACGCTTCAGATGCTCCTGCGCTGCTTTGGAGACATACACAAAACCGATACCAAAATCCCCCATCAGCCATTTGTAGCAAGAGCAAGCCGCGAAATCGAGGCCGCTCGCCTTAACGTCAACGGGCATGGCACCAACGGCCTGGATAATATCAGCGTAAACCAATGTGCCGTTTGCATGTGCAAGATCACACAGCGCCCTGAGGTCATGCTCAAAGCCGCTTTCCATGGCGATCAGTGATACTGCGATAAACCTTGTATCGGGACGCAGTGCCGCAGCTATATCGTCAAGCTCCACACGGTAATTCCTTACCGGTACACGTGTGACATCCACTCCCATTTGCTCGAGGCCATCATAAATGGACCTGGACCCCGGGAAATGCGCCCAGTCGGTGATGATATGCCCGCCCACCTGAGGGAAGCCAAGTCCGCGAACAATGGCCTGTTCGCCTGCTGTGGTGCGCTGCACGTAGGCCACCTCATCCACATCTGCATTGATGATCTTGGCAAAACTTTCAAGGGGTTCGGTGCTGCCATGGCTGCCGCCCGGTGCCCCTGGCTCAACCCGACGTTTGGAAAGATAGGTTTCAACCGCTTTGCTTGATGCAAGACTGATAGGGTGCTGGGAGGCGCTGTTTAAATAGGTGACCGCCATGCTACCGAAAGACGTTTTATCAGGAAGACTGGGTGCTGCCTGTAC
>JANQJN010000111.1 GCA_028281625.1 Emcibacteraceae bacterium
ATGTGGGCAAACGGATGAAAAGGGCCAATAAGCAAAATGCAAGCCATGCCGTGCTGATCGGTGAAGCGGAAATGGAAAGGAGCGTCGCCATGGTCAAAAACCTTGACCAGGGCAGCCAGGAAGAAGTGGCACTTGAAAAGCTTGCAGCGTATCTTCAGGAGCAGCGCTCATGATCCCACGCGAAAGACTAGACCAGTTTATTGATCGCCATGCGGAACTGGAACATCTTATGTCCGGTGGTGAGGAACTTTCTTCCGATGATTTTGTAAAAATTTCCCGGGAATATAGTGACCTTACGCCGGTGGTGAAAAAAGCACGCGACTATCTGGCCGCTATCAGTGAAATTCAGGATCTTGGTGAAATGATTGCCTCGGTCGATACGGACGCTGAAATGCGCGAGCTTGCAGAAATGGAGCTTATGGAGCTTAAGGAAAAAATTCCTGACATGGAGCATCAGGTCCAACTGATGCTGCTTCCCAAAGACGTGGATGATGATAAAAACGCCATGCTTGAAATCCGCGCAGGCACTGGCGGTGATGAAGCGGCGCTTTTTGCTGGCGATCTTTACCGCATGTATCAGAAGTATGCTGCCATTCAGGGTTGGCGCTTTGAAACTGTGAGCTCATCCTCAAGCGATTCCGGCGGATTTAAGGAAGTGATCGTGTCGGTAAGCGGCCCAGGTGTTTTTTCGAAACTTAAATACGAAGCTGGCGGCCACAGGGTTCAGCGGGTCCCTGAAACCGAAACCCAGGGGCGCATTCATACGTCCGCTGCCACCGTTGCCGTAATGCCCGAAGTGGAAGAAATAGACATTACTCTGGATGAAAAAGATCTTCGGATCGATATTTTCCGAGCCAGCGGTCCCGGCGGGCAGTCGGTGAATACGACAGACAGTGCGGTTCGGATCGTTCACATTCCAACAGGCATTACTGTGCAACAACAGGATGAAAAATCTCAGCATAAAAACAAAGCAAAAGCAATGAAAGTGCTCATGTCCCGGGTTTACGCCGCCGAAAAAGAAGCGCGCGATGCGGAACGTTCCGCCGACCGTAAGGATCAAATCGGCTCCGGTGACCGGTCCGCGCGGATTCGCACCTATAATTTCCCACAAGGGCGCATGACAGATCACCGCATCAACCTAACGCTTTATAAGCTGGATCAGATTCTTGCCGGCGAAGGGCTAGAGGAAGTCATCACGTCCCTGATCACTGAAGACCAGGCTGCACAACTAGCGGCGATGGAAGGTTAAGTGCCTACTCTTAAATCACTGTCCGAAGATGTAAAAGACCGCCTCACACAGGCTGGTATCGAAGAGGCTGAATTCGACACGCGCCTCCTTATTACCGAAACGCTCGATATTTCCGATATTGATTACGCTCTTGAGAAAGACAGAGTGATTTCTGATGAGCAAGTTGGAATTTTATTGCCGTTGGTTGAAAGACGCGCGTCGCGCGAACCAATATCGCAGATATTTGGCGAGAAAGAGTTTTGGTCGCTCCCTTTTAAAGTGACCAAAGATACGCTCACTCCTCGCCCCGATAGCGAAACGCTGATCGAGACGGCTCTCAAATTTTATGGTGATAAGGATGAGGCTCTGAGCATTCTTGATTTAGGAACAGGAACTGGTTGTTTGCTTCTTGCTCTGCTTCATGAATATCCGAATGCCAAAGGTGTGGGAATTGATATTTCTGAGGCGACGCTGAATGTTGCAATTGAAAATGCAGAAAGTTTGAGCCTGTCGAAAAGAGCAAATTTTCAACTGGGGAAATGGTCTTCCGGCCTCAGCCAGAACATTTCTTTTGATATCATTGTATCAAACCCGCCTTATATAGGAAGTTATGAAAAATCTTCTCTTCCGCCCGAAGTAAAGGATCATGAACCGGAAATTGCATTATTTTCAGGAGAAGACGGTCTTGATGATTACCGCACTATTGCTGCAGAAGTTGGGAACCATTTAAAGGATAGCGGGTGCGTCATACTGGAAATCGGTCACACACAGGCAAAAGCCGTTAAGAAAATATTCACTTCTGCAGGGTTTAATAAATCCACCGTCTTTCAGGATCTGGGTGCAAGAGACAGATGTCTGGTCATAGAGAAGGTGTGAAAATGAAACAAATATTAAAAAGGCTCTTGGCAATCGAGTTTTTGCGGGTTAAAGTCTTCAAACGCAATAAATGGCGTGAGTGCTGAGGAAGATATTTCAGCAATATAACTCCAAAATTCTTAAATTTAACCGTGCTTTAAACGGGCAGGACCGCGAGGGTCAACGCCACGTTATTAGCACCACAAAATATAATAAGTAGTTTTATGAGCTCAAATCAGAAGTCACGATCTCACAATCGTTCGGGACGTCAGAACAATAAACAGAATAATCGCGGCAGAAATCAAAATAACCGGGGCCGAAAAGGCTCTTCCAAGAAGCAGTCGCAACAACCGCTGACAGCGAACAAACAAATTGACAGTCACGGCCCAAGTGGAAAAATTCGCGGCAATGTAAAGCAGCTTTATGATAAGTATAAAGCACTTGCTCACGAATGCAGGACGAAAGACCGAACAACTTCAGAAGCATACGGTCAGTTTGCCCATCACTATTATACCCTTTACTCTGAATTCGCCGCAGCAGAGGCAGCACAGCAGATCGAGCGGGAAAATGAAAAGGAACGCAAGAAGCAGGAAGCTGCTGAAAATCAATCGAATGTCGTGCCGATTCTAGAGGAAGAAAGAAGCGTGGAAGAGATTGTCTCAGTTGTGGAGAATGTCGAAGAAAGCGCTGAAGAAAGAAAGCAGGAAAAGCCGTCCCGTAAGAAAAAAGCCAAAAAGAAGGCTGCCGAAGATGCGCCAGAACTGCCGTTAGAAGGTGCGGAGGCAAACAAAAAGCCTAAAAAAACGCGAAGTCGCAAAAAAATAAGTGAAGAAGTGGCCGAGTAGTTAAATAGAATACCTCAAAGTCAAATAAATTCATTTTCTTAATCTTCGCCGGACCCCTTGTGTTGCGGAAATGCAACATTATATGATGTGTATAATTGATACATTTTGTAAAGGTTTCCGGAGTATTAAAGAATGGATTTTGAGAAATTTACCAATCGAACCAAAGGGTTCATACAATCCGCACAAAGCCTTGCCCTGCGCGAAGGTCACCAACGATTTACGCCCGAACACATCCTAAAAATCTTGCTCGAAGATAAAGAAGGACTTTGCGCCAATTTAATGAAAGCGGCGGGCGCGGACCCGAGCGCGGCGCTTGTCAATACGGAAAAAGAGATTGAAAGCTATCCTAAAGTGGAAGGCGGTGGCGCGGGTCAGCTTTATATGGATCCCAATACCGCTAAACTTTTTGAAAGCGCACAGGAGCTTTCAAAAAAAGCAGGTGACGAATATGTCACTGCTGAAAGAATGCTGCTTGCGCTGACGCTTTTGCAAGGATCCAAATCGGCGGATATTCTAAAAAACGCGGGTCTAACGGCGCAAAATCTAAATGGTGCTATTAACGAGATCAGAAAAGGTCGCAATGCCACCTCTGCCAGTGCCGAAGACGGCTATGATGCTCTTAATAAATATGCCCGCGACCTCACCGAAGCGGCACGTGACGGCAAGCTCGATCCGGTGATTGGTCGTGACGAAGAAATTCGTCGTACCATCCAGGTGCTATCGCGCCGCACCAAGAATAACCCGGTTTTGATTGGTGAGCCCGGTGTGGGTAAAACGGCCATTGCCGAAGGTCTCGCCCTTCGGGTGGTGAGCGGCGACGTACCAACAAGCCTCAGTCAAAAGCGGATCATGTCGCTTGATATGGGTGCTCTGGTCGCTGGCGCTAAATACCGCGGCGAGTTTGAAGAACGTCTTAAAGCTGTGCTCCAGGAAGTCACCGCTTCTGACGGTGAAGTGGTCCTCTTTATTGATGAGCTTCATACGATCGTTGGTGCAGGTGCATCAGAAGGATCAATGGATGCGTCCAACCTTCTAAAGCCCGCTCTTGCTCGCGGGGAGCTTCATTGTATTGGGGCAACAACGCTCAATGAATATAGAAAATATGTCGAGAAAGACGCCGCACTTGAGCGCCGGTTCCAGCCCGTGTTTATTGGGGAGCCATCGGTTTCGGATACCATTTCTATATTGCGTGGTCTTAAAGAAAAATACGAACTTCATCATGGGATCCGCATTAAGGATAGTGCGCTTGTGGCGGCGGCGACCCTATCGAATCGCTACATCAATGACCGGTTTCTCCCCGATAAAGCCATTGACTTGATGGATGAAGCCGCCTCAAAAATTAAAATGGAAGTGGACAGCAAGCCCGCTGAGTTGGACGAACTGGACCGTCGGATCATACAGCTTAAGATCGAACGAGAAGCGCTCAAGAAAGAAAAAGACAGCGCTTCCAAAGACAGACTTAAAAATCTTGATAAGGAACTCAGCGAGCTTGAAGAAAACTCGGCAACCCTGACGGCCCAGTGGCAGGCGGAAAAAGACCGCATCGAGGCGCTCCTTAATTTTCTGATCGCCTTCAATGCGGTCTTTTTCCGC